>JAUSII010000105.1 GCA_030648035.1 Deltaproteobacteria bacterium
ATGAATAACAGAGTCTCCCTTGAAACGGCGCGTCTGAATATCAGCACTCTTTCTGTCTCCGATATCTCTGCCGCTTATGTGGATGGATTGAATGATCCAGAAGTGAACCACTATCTCTTTGATGTCCGACTGGTTCATCAGACGCCGCAATCGGTCACCGCTTTTGTGGAGGCTAATCTTGCCTCACCCACCGATCTGTTTTTGGGTTTATTCCTTAAAAAGGACAATTCCTTGTTTGGAACGCTCCGCATTCTTGGGATTTCAAAAATTCATTTCTCTTGCACGTTGGGAATCTGTATTTTCAAAAAAGAGTATTGGAAGGCCGGCTTCGGCACCGAATCGATTTCAGCGGTGGTCGATTATCTGTTTCAGGAATTAAAACTCCACTATGTAGAAGCGGGCGCCTATGAAGAAAATATTGGATCGATAAAGATGTTTCAAAAAGCCGGCTTTGAATTGATCGCCCGTTATCCCGACAAGTTTCGCCATATCCGTGAATTCAAGCCGGTCGTTGTGTTGCGCCGCATCAACCCATATTTTGATTCTGCACTTTTAGAAGTTTTCTGAACCGCGACAAACCTTTTCCATCCAGAAAATCTTCCACCCGTCCCTTTATTTTTTCCTCCAGGTATTTCTCGTAGTCCTCCGCACTCATTTTAAATAGCAACTGTTCCAGCCGGTCTTTCATCTGGGGATAACCATGCGCCACCAGCAGGGGGATTTCGGCATAGGGGGAGTTTTGCCACCGCTTTCCCGATTCATACCAGATGGCCCTCTTTTTGGCGCCGAGCGCTTCAGCGGAGGGGGAGGAGAAACAGAAGGTGATGGTAAGGTCGCTGGCCGCAATCACGTCCGCCGGATCGCCGGTGTGTCCCGCAAAAAAAATGTTTGGATTCTGTTTTAGCTGATCCCAGATTTTCATTAGTACTTCTCCCAAAGGATGGGACCATTGCCCTTTTTTGTCGATGAAGAAGGCCTCCTCTTTGGAAGGCTTGATGATCGAGAGAATCCGGTCATCTTCCCGTGTCAGTTGTAAAATATCCTGATACCATGCGATGGCCTCCTGATAGGTGCTGGGAGAGTTGATGGCCTCTATAAAAGAGGTGTCGAACCATGCGACAACTTTTTTCCCCACAATTTTTTCCCCAAACCATTTTTTTCGCAACACTTCCGGTGCTTCACTTGCCTGTGCCTCCACAATTAATTCGGACCAGATGCTTCCAACATTATGATGCGAAGCCTCTCTTTGCGGGTGACTCTTGTAATAATTGAGCATGGCCTGACTGGGCATCACATAATGATCCGGATTTTGATAAGCCCAGAAACGGTGCCGCCCTCCAAATTCTGTTTTATCGCCGTAGAGATACCCCCCGCCGATGGCCATGATGTAGTTCCAGCTTTTTCCGCCCTGTTTTCGAATGAGGGCGTTCAACCATTGTTGGGGAACCGCATCTTTATTGGTGTAAATATAATTTGAAAACCGGAGGCGTGCCAACAGTGGAGCTTTGGTGAGATAGATGAAAAGCCCCTGCATGGCCGCCTTTGCAAAGCACGTTGGCGTTGTCGGGTTCAAAATAATTTGTGCTACTATTTTCCACAAAGCAGACAATGGGAGATGAAAAGGGGGAAGACGAAAGTATCCCCTCCAATTTTTAAATGCCGGAATTTCCGAATGTCTGATGATGGCATATCCCTGTCCTTTTGCCTTGTCGATCCAGGGACCCTCCGCACTTTGGTTGACCAAGAAGAGTGTATTGTTTTTGGTGAGCGTCTCTCCATCCAGGAGGAAATCAAATTTTCTACGGCTTTCAAACTTGACCTGCAGAGGCTGATCAATGGCAGAGATGTGTTCAAATTGCCGCACATCGCCATTTGGCTTCTCTTCAACCTCCGCCAATGATGCCAGGAGCAAATGAAATAGGGTAATGAAACCCATGGCCTCATTCCAAATTATTGTTTTTGTGATGCGCAAAAAACCAAACAACACCCTCGCCCATAGCGGTGTTTTAAAAGAACGGCTTGGATCGAGACGATTTTTGCACCAGATGGAGAGTTTAGAATCCCAGAAGAAAAAGGAATCGGAAATTAAGCGACCTTTTTTCCCTTCAAGGTGGATGCGAACATAAAAATAGCGGAACAATTCTTCCAGTAGAGCTTTTTTCAAGACCCATTCTGATTCTCCTTTTCCAAAAATGCCATCGAGAGAATCGGACCATTTTTTTTGCGGGTAGCGTTCAAAAAACCAGGCGACGGCATCTATGGCGAGCGTGTCGGCCTTTGCATTGGGATGAATATAGATCCGCTCCACCTTTCCCTGATCGATCCAGTCGGCGAGCCACTTCATTTTTTTGAGGCGATAGGTAAAATCGAAGACAAAAATATTGTTACCCAGAAGAAGATGCCAGGCAACCAGAGGCCAATGCAGGGGTCCAATACTCTCAAAATAAATATCGCGATTCATAGAGTCAAAAGCCACCGTCTTTTGGTCATATCCATTTTCAACTCATCGAAAGGTAGCAGAGGGAGAGAAGCTCGTTCATTTCTAGGCCGCGCACTTCTTCTCCGGAGAGATAGCGGTTGACGATGTTGTCGATGTGGGTGATGTCGAAAAAATCGTTGGAAACCATATCCCGATATTTTTTGGTTCGAAGGCTGTCTTTGAAATAGGGTGTAAAGGAAGATCCGTATAAAATTTCTGCCGTGTGGCTGAAGGTATGATCAACATCGTAGAGATAAGAATGGGGGCCAACCTGCAGATGTAGTGGGTAGTCTATTTTTGTCTGGAGCATCTGTTTTAAGGGATATTTGGTCGGTCTCATTTCAAGACCTCGGCCCCACGATTCCGGCATGGCCTGGAGAAAATTTTGAAGCTCTTTGTCCCAGAAGGGGAGGGCTGTTTCCAAACCCTTTGCCCGTGCTGTTTTGTCGATGGAAGCCACCGTAGCTCCCTGCCAATGAAAAGAATTATAGAGATGCAGATACCAGGAATAGACGGTTTCAGGTGTCATCTTTTGTGCGGCGGAATTTAAATAAATGGATTCAAATGTTTCGCTGTATTGACTGCGTCCGGCGCTGGTCAAAACTTTGTTGTTCTCCAGGGACCATAGAGGAAGACGGTTTGTGCGTAGAAAAAAACTGGCCAGAAGTTGGGAGCGTCTCGCCGTTTCCGTTTTGGCGGGGGCATCAAAGTGGGCACTGCCACAACGACTACGGAGCATGCCGTAGATAGGGTCGTTCGATCCCTCTCCTTTCAAAAACAAATCGAGAAAGGTGGGACCAAAAAGATAGCTGGCCATTTTGTCGCTATATTCCCTAAAGGCCATGACCGGATGAAAAATGGTGGCGAACTGGCTAAAGCCCAGGTTATGCACGCCGTCGCTGATCTCTCCGACAAAGACAGTCTCTTCGCCGTTCGTGGTGCGTGCCACAAAATCGGCGAGTGTTCCAAAGTTAAGCGTGGCAATGCTGGCGATCTGGTGTGATTTGAAGCTCTCCATCCAGTTTTCTGCGATGTCGGGACCCTTTGTTCTGTAATCAAAATCGACGATGTCGAGTCGCACTTTAAAATAATCGGCAACGGCTTTGGCCCGGTCGATTTCAAACTGGTTGATGACGCCGCTTCGTTCTGCATAGGTCATTCTTCCGATCACAGCACGAACTTGGTCGGCACTGTGCAGTTTGACCAGACACGCCAATATCGATGTGGAATCCCACCCCGAAGAGAGATAGACCACATTCCCTTTTGCAGAAGAGCGTGATGCCACCGCCTCCAGAAAAAGATCGGCGTAGCGGTTTAAATCTTCTTCCCCATAATTTTGCGTGGCCAGAGGTTCAAAAGGGGTTTCACATAATTCCATTTTGCCGTTTTGAATCAAAACCGATTCGCCAATGCCCAATCGGTGCACATTTTTGAATAGCGTATGTTTTTTGGGTGGACGATAACCATAAACAGTCAGAACATGGGCCACCGCGGCCGGATCAAATTCATTTTCCCCTTTGGAGTTGCGAAGGAGCGAGAGATCGGTGGCAAAAACAGTTATGCCGTTGTCGGTCTGAAAATAGAGATCGATTTGTCCAAAAGAGTCTGTGTCGATGGTGGCCACACCCTCTTTTGTGGCCCGAATGCGAATAAATTTATCTTGTCCCTTTTTGTTTCCAACCCTGAAGGTCTCTTCTCCTTTGGGTGAAGAGGAAGAAAAAACGCTCTTGTCGCCCTGAATCAAAAGGCCGGGGGCCGTGAAAAGTGTCGGGAGAGTCTCTTGAAAGAGAAATGGAGAAGGGTTTGGACCGGCGATAATACGAAAACGCATCGCGAAAACCTATACTTGAACCCCCCCTCTTGCAAGCGGTTTTTTGATATTGGGAAGTCTCTTGCGCTTCACAACCGCTTTTGGTAAGACCCCCGCAATCGCGCATAAATAGGAGGTTTTTTGAAGGCCCAGAATTCCAAACAGTGGTATGTGGTGCAGACAAAACCCCAAAAAGAAGAGAGTGTCTATCAGCTGTTTGTGCGCGGTGGTTTCAATGCTTTTTTCCCAAAAATAAAAACTTTTATCCGCGCCCGCGGACGGAGTGCTTCGCTTCTGCTGTCCGAAAGGGTCAAACCTCTTTTCCCCTCCTATCTTTTTATCAACATGAATCTGGACGATTATAACGGACTTCGAACCATCCGTTACACACGCGGTGTGAATAAAATCATCGGCGACGGAGAGGGCCCGATCGCCATCGGTGAAGAACTGATTGACACCATTCGCGAGAAGGTGGGCGAAAAAGGTTTCATCGAGCAGGGAGCCCTGTTGCAACCGGGCGACAAAGTTCTGGTGAAGCGCGGCGTCTTGAGCGACCTGATCGGCATCCTCGAAAAGCCGATCGACGACAAAGGCCGCGTGGAAGTTCTGCTAAAGATTGTTCATCATCAAATGCGAGCCAAGATTTTCGTTTCGGACCTCGAAAAAATGTAGATCTTCTTCGTCGCATACCGTCAAAAACTGGAAGCAGGGAAGCGAAAAAAGGGTATTCGGGGACGCACCTCATGTGCGGGTCGGCCCGCACATGGGTGCTCCGGTCTCGGCAATTTAGTTTTGGATCCCGGATGAAAAATTGCCTCCGACAGGCCGCCTCATACCACTTTTTTCGCTTCCCTGCTTCCAGTTTTTGTTCATACACAACTTCGAACTGGAAAATTTGCAGTTGGAAGAACACATGTGAAGGAAAGCGAAAGAAGTTGATTGGGAGGGATGTGCGCAGGTGATTTTTATCTTCCGGGGCCCAATCAATAAAAATCACCGAGGGCAAGCTGTCGGTTTGGGTCCGACCCAAACCGAACAGCGACCCTCCCAATCAACTTCTTTCGCTTTCCGTTACGGTTCACGTCTGAATTATTCCTTTGAGATTCCCCAGGGCGATTTTTAAATAGCCCAAGTCTCTCTCCAAAAAAAAGCGGGAGATGTTTTCCAGCATTTGGCCGAGGGAGGCCCAGTAGGCGAGTGGGATGGAGAAGTGGGCGGGATAGTCGCGCACGAGTTTGAAGCGGGCGTGGACTTGCAGTTCTCCGAAGGCCATATTTTTGCGGCCGGTCAATTGGACATGATGATGCTCGACTTTGGCCCCT
Organism: Deltaproteobacteria bacterium; assembly: GCA_030648035.1. Taxonomy (GTDB): domain Bacteria; phylum UBA10199; class UBA10199; order SPLOWO2-01-44-7; family SPLOWO2-01-44-7; genus JAUSII01. The sequence goes on from JAUSII010000105.1 coordinate 5,612, forward strand.
TCGCAGACGGCAAACTCAAACCCGAATTTTTTTCTTAGAGGATAGCTGTAGTAGAGATCTTCGTTGAAGGCATAGGCTTGCGGTTCTCTTTCATAGGGGTGTGCCTCCAGAATTTTTCTTTTCCAGACGGTGAATCCCCCCATCACCCAGTCGGTCTCGATATCTTGGGTCACGCATGTAATGCGCGTGTTATAGCCGGCGCGGGTGACCTGGCCCGGCTTTGTCCCCGTCATTTGAAAAAGATATTTGAAAATGTTGAGCCGAAACGGTTTGTCGTTGCAGATGTTGTAGCAGATCGCCGTGTAATCAGGATTTTTGTTCCAGAATTCGAGCATGTTGGAGAGGGCTTTGGGTTTCAGTACCATGTCGTCATCCATGCAGGAGACGAGCGTCACATTTTCTTTCAATTTTTTTAAGCCGAAGTTTCTCTGCGCGACCTGGCCCGAAAAAGAAACGTGATGGTATTCAATGCTAAGTGTTTTAAACTCCTGCACAACAGTACCGACATCTTCTCCGCTGGCGACCACGAGAATCTGTCCGGGCCGCAAATCCTGCTCCGATATGCTCTTCAAAAGGTCGCGCAATTTTTGGGGACGGTCGCGGGTCGGGATCAGCAGGGCAATATTTTCGGGATTAAACATTGTAGCCGAGCAAAATCTTGAGAATTTTGGTGGAGACCTCTTTTTCAAGATATTCCGCGGGGGGCTGCCATTTTGTTTCGGATTGTTTGATGAGGGCAACGGTCTGGCAGATCGCCTCGGTGTTGAAGCCGGTCAGCACGTTACTGCCGCATTCGATGGTTTCAGGGCGCTCCGTCACTTCGCGCACGGTGACGCTGGGGACGTTGAAGATGCAACATTCTTCCTGCACGGTGCCGCTGTCGGTCACGACGCAGAAGGCCTCTTTCTCAAGGTGGACGAAATCAAAAAAGGAGAGGGGTTCCAGAAAGGTGATCTTCGTTTTTTTAAGATCGAGCCCGAACTGTTCCACCTTGCTCTTCGTTCGTGGGTGAAAGCTGCACAGGATCGGCATTTTATATTCGGCATGCAACTGTTCCATGGCGTTCATCATGGCAACCAGGTTTTTTTCCTGATCGACCCCTTCGGCCCGGTGGAGTGTCACCAGAATGAAATTGTTTTTCTGCACCCCCAGCTTTTCCTTGATTTTATTTTGAGCAATCGGTTCCGCATAATGATTGAGTACCTCGTTGATTGGATTGCCGACGACGAAAATTCTCTCCCGCTCTATTCCCTCGGCGACGAGATTTTCTTTGCTGCGATAGGTGTAGGGCATCAAAAAGGTGGAGCAATGGTCGATGACGCGACGATTGACCTCTTCGGGGACTTTGTCGTCAAAACAGCGGTTGCCCGCCTCCATGTGATAGACCGGAATCTGCATCCGTTTGGCGATCACCGCCGACATGCCGCTGTTGGTGTCACCCAGAATCAGCAGTTTGTCGGGTTTTTCTTTTAAGAGAAGCTCTTCTGTTTTTGCGAGTATCTGGCCGATCTGTGCACCGGGAGAATGTTCGCGGATCTGAAAATTGTAATCGGGTTTTCTCAAACCCAGTTCCTCAAAAAAAATGTCGTTCAACCGGGGATCATAGTTCTGTCCGGTGTGGACGAAAACATGCTCCGCATGGCGGTCTATTTTGGGAATGATCACACTCAACCGGATAATCTCCGGTCTTGTTCCCAGAATGGTCATTATTTTTGTCATGTTAGAAAGCCTGCGCGTCTCAACAGATTTGCAAGAGAATCGATGTCGATGGTGTGGTTTCCGGAAGAATATTCTTTTTCCGGTCCCCCCTTTTCGTCTTTTTGTTCCCGCAATTCCGGTAACACCGATTGGATGGCATAATAGTTGCCGCGCTGAACAGTTCGGAAACACTCTTCTTCTGAAACCAGTATTTCGTGGATTTTTTCACCCGGGCGAATGCCGGTATACTCAATGGCAATCTTCTGGTCCCCGATCATCAATTTTGCAATGTCGGTCATGAAGGCGGATGGACATTGTGGAATGTAGGTCTCGCCGCGCTTGCCGGTGTTGACCGCCGCAAAAATGGTGTCGACGGCCTGGTCGAGCGTCAGCAGAAAGCGGGTCATCTCTTTGAGTGTGATGGTGATGGGCCCGCCTTTGCGAATCTGTTCCTGAAAAAGAGGCACCACGGACCCGCGCGAGGCGACAACGTTGCCGTAACGGACGCACATGAATTTTGTTTTGTCGGTTTCCAGATTGGCCTGAATCAAAATTCTTTCCTGTAATGATTTGGTCATTCCCATCACGTTGATCGGTTTGCACGCCTTGTCTGTGGAGATGCCGACAACGAGTTGCGGAGGATTTTCAGAATCGAGAATGGTGCGGACCAGATTGTGGGGACCATAGATGTTGGTTTCGACCGCTTCCATCGGAAAATATTCGCAGGTGGGAACCTGTTTTAACGCGGCAGCATTGAAAACCACATCGACTCCGCGCATGGCTCGCTTGAGCGAATTGTAATTTCTCACATCGCCCACCTGAAAACGAAGCAGATCATGGGCGCCCCGATAGGCAACATCGTCAGTGGCTTGCGAGAGATGCTTCCACTCGAGACGCATTTCGTGTTGTTTGGCCTCGTCGCGCGAGAAAACGATAACCTCTTTGGGCATTCCCATTTCACCCGTGAGCAGGCGATAGACCAGTGTTTTTCCAAGCGAGCCCGTTCCGCCTGTCACCAATATTTTTTTACCTTCCAGCAGCATGAGATATCTCCCTGTAGAATGAATCCTCTGCTTTCAAACCCTGAACCATTTGGTCCCAAGAGGGGGGGACAAAACCGGTGGCGATGTTAAATCGGCTCCCGTTGAGGCTTCGATCACAATGGAAGTCATCGAAAGGGATCAGGTCTATATCCAAGTTGAAAACCTTTTGCAACTTTTTCAGCAAATCGTGTTTACTGATTGGAAAACTTGAAAGATGATATATTCCAGTAAGATGGCGATGAGACTGAATAATCCACGCTAACGTTTCTGCCAACACCTGGGTCGTAAACCCGCTGAAAAGGGCATGCGTGAAGCCTTTTACCTGTTCCCCCGGTTTGCGTTGCAGAAACCATTCCAAAAGACCCATCTGGCGGACAAGTTCCCGGCCGATGATCGAAGTGCGCAGGGTGAGGGAAGGAGGATTGGAAACCTCTCCCAGTAATTTGGTGAGGCCATAGAGATCGTCGGCGCGATAGGGCTCTTCTTCGGTATAATTGCCTTTGCCTCCCTCAAAAATACAATCGGTGCTGATGTGAATGAGTTTGGTGCCGAATTTTATGGCCAATTTTTCGAGCTCGTGAGGAAGAAGTGAATTGATTTTGATGCTGATGATCGGATCTTTCGCCTCGGGCAACTGTTTGACAACCCCGATACAGTTGATCATGACAGTCGGACGAATTTTTTGGAGCACCTCGGTCAGGGAGTCGGTATTTTTGACATCGATATTGTCGAAGGTGCGGGCCGGATCAAACAGGTTTAGGTTTGCCTGTTTTTCCAATGGCTGTCTCAAGGTGACATAGGTGTCGAAACGGTTTTTGAAAACAAGCCAGAGTTTGTGGCCCAGCATTCCGGAACCGCCCAGAATGAGCACGCGTGTTTGAGTATCGGTCATAGGGAGATGATCCAGTTCCAATATTCTTTTAATCCATCACCAATTTTTTTTGTCGGTTTGAAACCCAGATTTGTTTTTGCTTTTTCAATATTGGCCAGGCTGTGTCGCACATCCCCTTTTCTGGGCGGCGCATAGACAACAGGGGATGTCGGAACGCCTTCGAGCTCATTGAAAAGTTGTGTCAGCTGATTCAGTGTGATGCGCTCCCCGGAGCCGATGTTATAGGCGCCGGTCACTTTCGTTTGTGTGGCTCCCAGATAATTGGCCTGGGCGATGTCGGCCACATGGACAAAATCTCTGGTCTGCTCTCCGTCGCCAAACACCGTGAGAGATTCGCGTTTCAACTTGAGGGTTGCAAAGATCGGAATCACGTTGCCGTAGGCATCAAAGCGCTGGTTGGGACCGTAGACGTTAAAATATCTAAGCGCCACACAATCCATCCCGTAGAGTTTGGCATAACTCAATGCCTGCAATTCTCCGGCGAGTTTGCTCACACCGTAGGGGGTGTCGGGAGCGAAGCGATGGGTCTCGTCGATTGGGAGTTGTTGGGGCTCTCCAAAAATGGCGGCGGAAGAAGAATAGACCACTTTTTGAATATCGTTTTTGCGCGCGGTTTCCAGAATGTTGAGAGTGCCGATGACATTGATTTCGGAATCCAGGTTCGGATTTTCAATGGAGCGGGCGTTGCCCACGGAGGCGGCCAGGTGCACCACTGCATCACAGCCGGGCATGCTCTTGTTCAAAATTTCTTTGTCGCGAATATCCCCCTCGATAAAACGGACTTTGGGAGATTTGGGGATGTTTTCGAGGTAACCGCTGGAGAGATTGTCGAGGACGACGACTTCATGGTTTCGGTCGATAAAATATCGAATGACATTGGAACCGATGAATCCGGCGCCGCCGGTAATAAAGACTTTCATGAAGGCGGGGCTTATCATGCCCCCATAGCGTTTTCCAGTTTTTTCTTGAAGAAACAACAGGGGCCGTATGAAGAGTTTAGTAGTCGATATTCTGGAAAGCTTTTTGAGAAAGAGGCCGCATTCCCGTTTTTTTGACATGCTTTATATCCAACGCCTTGAAACGGCCCTGAATATACTCGTTTCGAATAAAGAAGAGGTTTGAATAGGTGTTCGCAACCAGGGTATAGCCTTTTTGTTTTGCCAGTTGATACAGTGCCATGGCCGAAGCCCCAAAATTTATACTGCCATCTGTCTGATGTTGGGAGTTGTAGGGAATGGTTTTGCTTTCATGTGGATGAAAGCTGTAGTTATATTCAACAACGACCACTTTCGGTTGATAATTATTCAGAGACTGCCAAATCCAGTAATCATTTCCATCGATATCGATGCTCATCAGGTCAATATCCCTGGGGAGATTTGTTTGTGACAAGGCATCTTCCAGCGTGGCGCCCGGTTCCAGGGAAAGAAATGTCTCGATACATTCAACCCGTTTTTTCTTCACTATATTTTCTTCCAAAATCCGGAAAACCTCGGGTGAAAAGGGGATAGAATCTCCGCTGGCATTTTTTATTCCCTTGAAGGTGTCTTGCCGCATATTCTCCATCAAAATTTTAAAATAATTCGTATCCCCTTCGATATAAACACCCCTCCAGCTTTTTAAAAGCAAACCGAATGTGTTGCTGGCCGATATGCCGTCTGTCGCGCCGAATTCAACGTAACATCCTTCTTCAATTTTGAGACGTTTGAAAATTTCCTGGGTGATGCCGTCCTCTCCCTGATGGGAATAATAGAGTTTGGCCTTATACAGGTTTAACGGAAACTTTAAACGTGTGGGAGATAAAACCTTAAACTTGTATTTGTTTATTTTATCCAGATACTTCGCCATCACGGCATTTTTGCCGGATCGCAGTTTGTATATGAATTGAAAGAAAGGATTACTTGAATGTTGTCTTTGTCGTAAAAAATCTTTTAAGCGCTGATATTGCGACAGTTGGACTTGCATGGGCCACCGATTTAGCCCATATGCAGGGCAAGTCAAGATTAAAAAAGGCGGTTTTTTTTGAAGAAAGCCTTAAAGAAAAGACACAGGAAAAGGGTGTTGGTCGTCAGGTAGCGCCGCCACATCCGCCTGGGTTCCAGCAGAAGACGGAAAAACCAGGCCAGGCCCATTTTATGCATCCATCCGGGGGCTTGCCGGTATTGCCCTGCCAGAATATCGATGCCGCCGCCAACTCCGAGTGACACGGGAACCTGCATCAAGGGTTGGTATTTTTTGATAAACTTCTCCTTGAGCGGGGAGCTCATCCCGACAAAAAGGCAATCGGTTTTCGACTCCAGAATTTTGCGGGCCACTTTTTCTTCTTCCCCTTGAAAATAACCGTGCTGGTATCCGACGATTTGAATGCCGGGGTAGCTTTTTTTGAGATTGACCACGGCTTGTTCCACCACTTCCGGTTTGCTCCCCAAAAAAAAGAAGCGGTATCCTTTGGAATAATTTTTTTTAATAAATTGATGCATGATCTGCCACGCCTCCAGCGGTTCCGGCACCGGTGTTCCCATCAGCTTAAGGGCGTAATAGACGACCGTGCTGTCGGCCACGGCCAGATCCGCATTTTTATAAGTCTCTTTTAAAAAGGGATCTTTTCTCGACCAGACCAGAAGCGCGGCATTGAGCGTGCACAAAAAACGGGGCCTTCTGTTCTGAATGCATTCTTCCATCCAGTTCAGCGTTTGGGACATTGAAACCCGGTAAAAATCGAGATCCAGAAAGGAGACGGTTGGAAAGGGGGCTTTTGTCATGCCAGTTTCATTTTTCTGATTTTGTCCTTCAGGCGTTGTTCCAGTACAGTGGTGCTTCTGTCGGCAGAAAAGATGTTTTTGAACGTTCTGAAAATCCGTTTTGGGTGGAAGAAATAGGAAATAAAATAGGTCAGAAAGAGGCCGATAAAAACACGATATAAATGAAGTTCCCATCTTCCGACATGTTCACAGTAGGAGCCTTCGGGGGGGGAGAGCCTGCCCGTGGAGAGCGAGCAGAGTGAATCAAAATAATCGTGGTTGAGTTGGATCATGTTTTTGTGCAGAAGGTAGTCGAATAATTCTGTCCCCGGATAGGGCTGAAAGGCATACAACGGAGCCTCTTCCACGCCCATCAAGGCAAAACGGATCTGCATTCGGAGTGTCTCCCACACATTTTTTCTCGTTTCATGGGGAAAGCCGATGATCATGTTGGTCCGGACCACAATGCCGCACCCAATGGCTGTTCGGATGGATTGTTCCATTTTTTTCAGATTTATTTTCTTTTTGATCAGGCGAAGCGTTGTTTCTGAACCGCTTTCGGGGGCATAAACGAGGTATTTGCAGTTGGCTTTCCACAATTGCGGAAGGACCTCTTCATCCAGGGCTTCACTGCGCGTGCCGGAGGGAAGACTCCATTCCAGTTCCAGATTTTGCTCGATCAGTTTTTCACAAAAGTTAAGAGTCCATTTTTTTTGGACAATGGCGGTCAGGTCATAAAATTGAACACCCGTGATATCGTATTTTTTTCTGTAGAAATTGATTTCCCGGAGAACATCCTCCACCGATCTCAAATAATATTTATTGCTCCACATGGCGGGGTTGGAGCAGAAAGTGCATTGATATGGACATCCCCGGGTGGCCACCATCGGCATGCTTCTTCCAAAGCTGGGCCCCGATCCAACCCCGCCATCGAGATAATTGCGGATGGGAAAACTGTCCCAATCGGGCCACGGAAGTCGGTCGATCTCTTTGACGCGGGCCCGTCTTTTATTCTGGATGTATTGGCCCTCTTTCAAAAAGGCGATGCCATCGGTATTTTTGGGGTTTTCTCCTCGGGCCACCTGTTCGCAAAATTCGACGAGAGTCTCTTCCCCCTCTCCAAGAGCGCAATAATCGAGTGCGGGACAGTCTCTCAATGTGTATTCGGTTAGTGCGGTGCAATGCTCCCCTCCGGCGATAATGACCGTGTTGGGAAAGGCCTTTTTGAGGGCTGTGATGAGTTGTCGATAGTAGTTCCATTCATGTGAAAACATGGTGGAAACACCAATGACTTTTGTTTCGGGATCGAGACGCAGAATGATTTCTTCAATTCCCAATCCATGGTAGGCCAGCTTGCCGTCCGGCAACGGAGTGATCTGATCCAGCGCCTCCCCGCATGCATCAATGCCCCTTACGGTAAAACCGGCCGCCTTGAGCGAACCAGCCAGATAAGCCAGACCGATGGGAGGCGTCGGTTCGTTATTGAGACTTCCCAATGGCCCGATAAAGGGACCCCGAATAAGTGTGACAAGACATTTGGGTGGAGTAGATCCCATTTTTTTAAACAACTTTTCTTACCAGGCGAAAGGCTTCGGCTTTTTGGAGGCCCGAAGCCATGCCCCGATATTGGCTCAAGGTTTCCAGACCGGTATCGGAACGGGGAAATGGGAAAGGCCTGTCTTCGCCTTTGTAGAGATGCCAGGCGTGTAGTTTGTTTTCCCAGAAGGGGGTGATGTCGACATAGGTGTTGGGCTTGAAGGTGGAATCAAATGTCCAACCGCCACTGCAGACAATTTCGAAAGTATAAATTTCCTTCGGTACGAAATCTCTTGTCGGACGACAGGCCGCCTCGACTGCCTGATAAGTGATTCTGTGATCCACGCTGACTTCACTGGGATTGTGGGTTAAAAGTATTGTCGGCTTAAAACGCTCCAGATGATATTCAATTTCCTTTGTAATGCCAATGATGGGGAGGGTATCGAACTGGCAACTTTTGCGCTCGGTATTGAAAGAGACATCCTGAATTTTAAGATAATTGAGCGCCATTTTGGCTCCTTCCATGCGAATGGCACTTTGTGTTCTGAACTCTTCCGAGTCGTATTGTCCATGCGGAAAGCGGGCCGAAATGCCTTCACCCAGAAAAATAACCGCCACCGTGGCCCCATGATGAACAGCCTTGGCCAATGTGCCGCCGCAACCGAGAACTTCATCATCCGGATGGGCGGCGACCACTAGCAAGCGTGTGTTGGAGTTGAATTCCATGCAGTTTGACTATCCACTTTCAAAATCGATGTCAATATCGCCTTTACATCAATTTATAGAGTTGTTACGAGTTTTTGCATGTTGCTCTCGGTGGTTCTGTCATTTCGCAATGAAGAAGAGGTGATTCCGGAATTGATCCGGAGATTGCGGGATTCCATTTGCCCTCTGGGGCTGGATTATGAATTCATTTTTGTGAACGACTATTCGCTCGACCGCTCTTTGGCGATTCTCAAAGAAGAACAGAAAAAAGATCCCGGCGTAAAAATAATCAACATGTCGAGAGTGTTCGGGAATGCCACATGCATTCTGGCCGGGTTGAAATATTCCAGCGGGGATGTTGTAGTTTATATGGATGCCGACTTGCAGGACCCGCCCGAACTCATCCCCAAAATGCTGGAGGAATTCAACAAGGGGGCCGATGTCGTTTATACCACGCGCCTTTCCAGGGATGGGGAATCGTGGTTGAAAATGCTGGTAACGAAGTGGGCCTATCGCATTTTGAAATATTCCTCCAACTTCAACCTGCCGGTCGATTCCGGCGATTTCAAGATGTTGTCCCGTCGCATTGTCAACGAGGTGATCCGGATGAAGGAAAAAAATCCCTTCGTCAAGGGTCTGGTCAGCTGGGTCGGTTTCAAACAGGTTCCCGTTTATTATCACCGTGAAAAACGTTTTGCGGGTGAGACTCATTTCCCTTTTTTTAAAGGGTCGGGGATTCAGGCCTTTTTTTTCGCTCTCACCGCTTTTTCAACCCTGCCTCTGAATCTGGCTTTGCTTCTGGGGTTCATCATCTCTTTTCTCTCTTTTTTCTATCTCATTGCAATCATTGCCATGTTTTTTATCGGGATCAACATTCCCGGATGGACCGCCATCATGGCGGTCATGTTGATTCTGGGCGGTACACAACTTTTGACCCTGGGCCTGATGGGAATTTATCTGGGACGGGTTTATGAAGAGGTGAAGGCCCGCCCCAACTACATCGTTGAAAGCACGGTTGGGTTCGAGGGTGAACGTTAGTTCTCGCAGATTTTCCGGTGGAGTTGAACCTGGGTCATCTCTTCAATGTTTTTGCGTGCCGCGAGTCCGTGCTTTTGTTCCACCTTTTCCAGAAAGGGGAGATAGCGGTGGTAATCAAGCCAGGCCTGATCCCTGAACTTCAAAATTTCTGATGCCTGCAGATGTTCTGTCGGCAAGGGTTTGGTGTTGTAGGAGTGGAATGAAAATTCGGTGTACTCCTGGGGCAGGTCGACACCTTGATCCAGGGCCTCTTTGTAGAGTTGGCTGCCGGGTAAAGCCATGACAGCATAAGCATTCCAGGCCAGCGTACAGAGCTCTTTGCTGGTATCCAGTGTGCGTTGCATGGTTTTAAAATCATCACCCGGAAGACCGAAAAGATAATTGGCCATCACTTCGATATCTGCATCGTGCACCCTCTTGATGACATCGCGAATGTCGACATCTTCGAAGGATCCCTTGGTTGCCTGCAGGCGGATTTTTTTGTCACTGCTTTCGATCCCCAGGCAGAGCCATCTGATTCCCGCTTCGCGGACAAGTTTCAGGTTTTCCGGTTTGCGGGCGGTGTCGACGCGCGAATAGGCCCACATGTTCAATTCCTTGCCGTAGGGGCGCTCTTTCAGAAGTTTGCAGAGGGGGACGTAGTATTTCTGGTTGAGCAAAAACATTTCGTCGCTGATGCGCAGTGTGCGAACACCCATTGCGGCCAGCTTGTCGAATTCCTGGATGATGAACTCCGGCGACCAGAAACGCATGCTGGAATAGTTGGAGGCGACACCGACTTCTGCATTGTCGTTGCGATTGATAATATTGATCATACAGAAAGAACAACGAAAGGAGCAACCGAGCGAAGTATAAATGGCAGCATACGGTGAGCGATTTTCTTCAATATAGGAGGCATGCCACATCGGAGCACGATATAAATCGAATGGTTTGTTGCGAAAGGGAAGAAGATCCCACGCGTAACCGGGAAGATCGGTGTCCATTTTTTCCTGCGGAACAACAGGCGAAGGAAGGTTCAGGTGGGGCTTTCCATCCTTGCGATAGCCGATCCCCTTCACATTTTCCCACGCACGCGGGTCGGAAACATCTTCCTTTAAAAGATGATGGAGGGCATAGACCCCTTCATTGGTGAATACAATATCGATGGAGGGTTCCTCTTCGAGCGTTTTGATGGGCAGGGATTGCACATAGGAACCGACCACCGCCACCGGAGTGGAGATGCCGGACTCTTTGAGAGCCTTGGCGAGCTTGACGATGCCCCCCATGCTGACCGTTCCGGCATTCGGGTTCTGGCCGTAGCCGACAAAACAGATCAGTCGCGGATTTTTTTCACCGATTTTTTGTGTGGCCTGCTCCAGGGTGAGCCCTTCGGCGTTGACATCGAGAATGCCAACTTTATAGCCGACACTGCGGCACGATTGCGCCAGCAGAAGAGCCCATGTGGGGGTTTCAATTGCCGAATATTTGTTGGCGAGGCCCTGGTAAATTTCCTGGTGGTTTCCAGGATTGATGAACAAAACATCAAGTCGATTCATGTGATTTTTCCCTCAAAAGAGGGCTCATTAAGACATAGACACAGGCTTTGTCAATTATTTACTAACATTATTTAGTTCCCGAATTTAAGGCGAGAGGCGGCTTTTGATGGCGTAGGTGTAGAGACTTAAAGTGGCAGAGGCGGCTTTGCTTTTGGAGGTGCAGGCCGGTTCTGTTTGGGCGGCAGAGAGTTCTTTGGAAATCTGTCTGGCCATAGAGCTTTCAACTTGCGAAATTTTTGTCTTCAAATTTTGTCTCTCTGTGGGGCACGTGGCCTCTGCCAATTGCCGCACGGTTTGTGAAGCGAAGGGTAAAAACAGTTCCGATTTGATGAAAAGCCCCGCACCCACGCAGTAGATCAGCATCAAGGCAATGATCGCCGATTTTTTTTCTCTCCAGCAAAGAACCGCACAGATGGCGGCGGTCAGCAGAATAAAATCGGCAATATGCATCTGGCTATAGGCATGCACCATCGCATTTTGCGGCATGAGAAACTGCCAACTGATGCTGGCCAGTCCCCATAACGCCAGAAATTGAAACAGTAATCTGTTTTGTTTTGCAATGTCCCTCAAGTTTGAAAAACAGACCCCGATGATCAGAATCGCGGAAAGGCCCGCAAACCAGAGGAGGCCAAAAAATATTTTTGCCAGATGTTTTGCAAAAGAATAACTCATTTCCACTACCGCCGCGTTCCCCAAGCTTCTTGTCTTGGCTCGTTGTGACAGGTCGAAGAGTGCCTCCTGCACGCCTCCCAGCGCCCAGGCGTTGTGAATCACCCGCAAAAGTATAGGCAATAAAAATCCGAGAAAGAAAAAGCAGAGCCAAGGCGCCGGTTTTTTAAAAAGGTTCCCCTCCCGTTTCCAGATGCAAAAACAGGTGATGAAAAACAGGGGCACCAGCCATTCAAAAGAGACCCAGACGTGCAAAAAATAGAGAAGGATTCCCCACCCGAGTGAGGCTCGGAAAAAAAGATATCTGACACACCAGAAAAAGGAGGCGAATTGAAGAAACTGGCTAAAAGAGAGTTGCTGGATGTTGTCTGCGAAACACAAAAAAGAGGGACTGAAGGCCAGGAGAACAAAGACGATAAAAAAAAGAGCGGTCTGGTCTTCGCTCTCCAGATTATTTTTTTGGGCAAGACTTTGAAAGTCAAAGACCGCTTTAACGGCAAACACAAGACCCAATAGGGATAGAAATATGGCCGCAATCCGGGCGGCCATTTCACTGTGATCAAAAAGAAGATAAACGGCACCGAAAACCCAGTAGGGTAGGGCGGGATAATGGGTGTAGAAATATGGCTTCAATGATTCTGAAGTCTGCGGGCCATCGGGCATGGTTTCAAAGATCGGCATGAAGCGGGTTTTGATGCCCCCAAATTTTTCAAAGTTGTCTGCGGTGGTCACCAGGATTTTTTCAGCCAGATAGTCGCCGGTATAGTGGAGATTCTGGGTGTGGTCGGAAAAAAGGCGCAGTGTTAAAATAAGCGCAAAGAAAATAAAAAAAAAGACCGGAACAAAATATTTTCTAGCGTATCTCATTGTTGACAAGTTGTTGCAGGGCCTGCTGGGTATAACGCTGTTGAACGTCTATTTTGACCCCTTCCTTAAGGCTCTCGTCCCGTTCTGCTGCAGAAGGGATTCCGGCGGCGGCCAGCTGGGCTCGGTCGAAATCGCTTCCAACACTGTTCAAATCAAAATCCTGGGGCGTGAAGCCCTTGTATTTGAGAACCATATTGGTCCAGACATAAAGCCAGTAGAAAAAATTGGTGAAGAGGCCCGGAGCTTTGCGGCTGTTTTTTGCGGCGAGATATCCCGCCTTGCAAACGACCCAAAAGCAATCAGGACGGAGAAGATAAAATATTCTCTGGAACATCATCGACATATTTTTTGCGTTCCCAATCTGGCTTTTCAAATAGGGTAGAGGTGACGCATAGCCACCCGTTTTAATGGGGATGAAATTAGGGCTGTCGACCATCAGTTCCACATTTTTTTTGAATCGCCTGTATTGATAAGAGGGGCGTGAAAAATCTTTTACAAACTTGAGAAATCCAGAGACAAGAAACTCCCTGTCCTGAAGATAGAGAATATTGGTGGTGACTTTTTTCCTCTCGATTGCCACGTCTTTGCGCTCGATAAGCCGCCCACTTTTTTTCATGCGGGCATACAAGGGGGTGCCAGCCAGAGCCATGAGAAACGAGGGATCGCCGCCGATGGTGCCTGTTTCAACCAGAAAATCGAGTGTCTCTTGGAAGACATTTTCGGTGTCCGAATCGAAACCGAAAATCAGCCCGGGTGCGATGATAAATCCGTAGGAATAAAGGGTCATCACCGCTTCTTCCAGGGCGTTCATATTTTGTACTTTGGCTGTTTCCAGAAGAGAGTTGCGATTGACCGATTCGATGCCGATAAACAGAATACTGAAACCGATCTGCCGCATTTTGGTCATCAATTTTGGCATCTTGTAAATATTGATGGTCAGCCATGTAAAAAGGGACACGTTGGCGCCGGTCCTGTTTTTCCACTCCAGAAGGGCGTCACAGCAGGCGATGGCCCATTGCGTGTCGCCGATGAAATTGTCGCAGGCAATCTGGAATTTGGTGATGCCCCGCTTGTAGCACTCATCCATCTCTTCAATGAAGAGCCCAATGTCTTTGGCGTTGGTCTGGTTGTTGCCGGGCAAAACACGGATATCGCAAAATTCACACAGAAAAGGGCACCCACGCGAGGCTTCCACCACGGCACCATAGTAGCTGTGTTTTTTCTGGTCCATCAGATCGAAGCGGATTTTTTTGGCTTTTAAAAGGGGATGCCTGGGTGCGCGGAGGATGCGGTCCAACTTGTGGTGCGTGCCATTCTCATAATGACCCAGAAATTCCGGCAGAGAGGTTTCTCCATCGAGGATGAACAGGTAATCAAACGCTCCGAGCAATTTGAGCTTCCCCTCTTTTTCAAAAGACCAGGTGATGGGGCCACCCAAGAGATAGGTCGCCTTTGGAAAACGCTTTTTCAGTTTTTCCATCGTTTGGGTCATGGCACCCAGATCCTGGTTAATGCCGCTGAAGGCAAAGATGTCAGCGGGCCCGCATCGGTTGATCTCTTCCAGTCGACAATCGACGATTTCGATGTCCCACTGTGAAGGGACATAGGCGGCAAGATAGTAGGCCCAGAGGGGAACAAATTGCGTCCCGTAATTCTGGTCGTAATAATCTTCGGGGGAATGAACAAAGGTGATTTTCACGTGTGGCGGAAGCTATACAAGAGCTCTTATAAAATCAAGTGTCAGTATAATGATCCCAAATTGACGTTGTGAAACATCTATGGCATTGGATTTTTTGTGAAAATCACCCGGAATTTTGTTTTATGCCACTATTTGAGCGGGTTTTTTCTCTTTCTGGCAGGCTGGTTTATTGGACTCTCACCCATTGTCCTTTTCGGCATTCCCCTCTTTTTTTATTCCGCCGCCATTTTATGCAGTCGAAAATATTTTAGGGAAATAAAATGGTCATTCGTCAGGGAAAAACTGACGGGCCTGCCTCCTTTGCCGGTGTGTGTGATTATCCTTTTTTTAATCCTGAATTTTTTGTTTTCCCTTCTTCCTCCGACAGAACACATTGAAGCCGATTCTCTGCTCTATAATCTGACTATTCCATGGCAATACTATCTTCGGGGCGGGGTTGTCCCTCTGGACTGGTCGATGAATGACAAATTTCCGCTCTATTTGCAGATGGCGGAACTGCCATTCACGGTTTTGACTTTTCCATGGGCGGTCAAGGTCTGGGTCATTTTTTCATGGCCGGCCCTGTTGGTGGTTATCTGGAATATGGCGGAGCTGCTCAGTTTTCAGAGGGAAGAAAGAGCCTGGCTTGTGGCCATGATCAGCGCTTTGGCCCTTCTGGGAAAACAGTTTGGAGCGGCCAATTTTGATATTATCAACACGGTTTATATTCTGTCCGGTTTTTACTATCTGGTGCGGGCGTCCGGTTCCAAAAAATCGGGCGACATTGTTTGGGGGGCCATTTTTTTAGGCATGGCCTGTGCCACCAAAACCTTTCTGGTCTCTCTGGTGCTGGTCTGGCTTTTCGCCTTTTCAATCTGGAAACTTTTTTGCTCCCGCAGTTCTTTTACAAAAAGAGAGTTGGGGCTGATGTTTTTCCCTCTTCTTTCGGCCGTGATTTTTATGGCTCCTTTCTTGATCCGCAATGCTTTCATAACCGGCAATCCTTTTTTCCCCCTGTTTGAGAATTGGCTGGGTCCTGTGATTGAAAACAGAATCCATCATGAAGTGATCCAGCACGCAAAATACGGTTACGGATATGGAAGAGGTTTTTTCGATTTTATTCTCATGCCCTTCCGAATGGTTTGGCCCTTTCCCAATCCGATCATGCATTTTGATTACTGGACCGATCCGGTGCTTCTGGTTTTTCTGTCTGGCGCCTTTTTTTCTCTCCGTCGGCGTCTCTCCGGCTCTTGGGGGCTCCTTTTCATTGTTGCCCTCCTGGTCTACACAGTCTTTTTTATGGGGAGTCAGCAGGGCCGATATTTTTATCCCTTCTGGATTCTGGTGGCTCTGCTCGGGGGACAACAGGTGTTCCGGTGGTTTGGGCCAAAAATGAGGAGGGCGATCTTGATGGGACAGTCGGTGATAGGAGTGACCTGTTTCCTGTTTTTTCACCGCGATGCACTGGCCCACCTGAAATATCTTCCCGCGGGTAAATATCTGGAAGAATCCTCTTTTTCCCATGTCTGGAACAAAAATCTGGAGGGGCTGAATGTCCGGCAATTGTGCCTGCGTCAGGGACCGGGTGATTCCATTATCGACATTTTTTATTTCACGGTTCCGGTAAAAATCCTGGGTCATACGACCAGCCTTCTTCCTCTGGATGAGCGGTTTGTAGGAGATTGCGACCGGTTCATGATCGGCATGCAATGGCCCCACGAAAAAATCCACACCCTCGAAGGAAAAGGGATGCTTGTTACAAAGGAACAGTTTTTAAATGCGACTTTTGAAAAATAAATATTTTCTTCTCTTTCTTCTCATTCTCTCCGCCCTTTTTTTGGCCTCGATCAATTTTCCCCACGGCAATTTCGAGGATGTGGATGTCATAGAAATTATCAAAAGTGCCTGGAAATTTCCGGCGGAAGGTTATGGGCCCAGTCGGAGTTGGGGGTTCCCCATGTATGAACTCTTTTTGTATCCGACCATCCAGCATTTCGGCCTTAATGGGGCCAAGGTGGAATCCGTTGTTTTTTATGTTTTGTCCGGACTGTTGTTTTTCAAACTGCTGTTGTATTTGACGAAGAATGTCTCCCTCTCGTTTCTTGGGAGTCTGGCCTTTCTTGTCCACCCGATTTCCGTTGTGACGAGTTCCGCTATTTCATCCACCAGCCAGGAGATATTTTTTGCACTGCTCTCCATCACTTTTTTCTTCAGATATTTTTATGAACAGAAACGGAGGCATCTTTTTTGGATGGTCCTCTTTTGCGGTTTTGCAACCGCCACGCGGCAGGACTATCTGATGCTCGCTTTGAGCCTGGCGACAACCCTTCTTTTTTTAAAAAAACTGAAATGGGATTCTTTCCTGCTGGCCCTGTTTGTCTATGGAACGGCGGTCTTGGGTCCCTATATTCTTTTCTATGGAGTGGAGCATTTCACCCATCTTTCTCTGCAGTTTATGGGTAATGAAACATTCGCAAGAAAAATTCCAAGAGCCATTCTTGGGTATATGGCTGTATTGGGTTTGCCGATTTTATTTCTGGGGTTTTTATTTGGTGCCAAGTATCTCCCGCATCCAAAAGAACTTAAGGCTGGGCTTCTGAAAAATCCGGCCGGGGTTTTATTTTGCTCTGCGGTTTTCTTTTATTTTATCCGTTTTGCCATGTTGCCGGACAAACTGGAATATATGTGGGTGATTTTTCCCCTTTTCCTGATTCTTGTTTTTACGCATATCCGGCAAAAAAGTTTTCTCATTCCGTTCCTGATCGCTGTTGCCATCCCCGATTTTTTGCAGATTCATTTGTTCAAGCGGGAAGGCGCAAACATCAAATTGAATATCGGTTTTTCACCCGGGGCTGTGGCTCAAAGCAGAAGTGAACGGTTGAGAAATGAATACCGATTTTTTGGAGATTATGAAGCGACGGTGGCCCGGGTGGCTCGGGAAAAATTCGGGTGTCAAAAACATCTTTGGTATCTTGCCGATACGCCGGACAATGATTATTGCATTGTCGTCCCTGAAGAGATGCTTCGTTTTTGGAATCCGGATCGTTTGTCGGAGGGGGTTGACAGAAAGAGACTGCTCGAAAGGAAGATCATTGTTTTTGATTTTCCGGACAATCGTGGTTGGAGACAATTCTTCCAATTCACTCCCTGGAAACCGCTCAACCCTGCAGATTTTAGACTGATTTCAAGATGATCTCCTTGCTTCGATCACTCCGATTTTTGAGAGGGAAAATGTGGTGAGCAACTCCCCACTCCGCTTGGGGAGGCCCCCAAGCTCCGTTAGTTCCTCGGCCCGCCAAGTATAAAATCCCCCGAGGGGATTGGCGGGCCTGCGCAGTCGTTGCTCACCACATTTTCCCTCTCAAAAATCGCACCGGCACTACGAACTAAATAGCTTGCTGCCAGTCTAAATAATGGTGGGAAGTTTTTTTTATCCACACGATTCAAATGACAAATTTTTTAGTTCATGGTCAAAAGCCGGAAGATGCTGATATCTTTAGCTTGCAATTGCCCTCCTTTTTGGCGATTTAGACCCCTCCTGGGAGGTTTCTTGAGAAAAGTTCTGGTGACGGGGGCGGCTGGGTTTGTCGGCTCTCATCTTGTTCGGCAACTGGTGCGTCAGGGGTGCGAGGTGGTGGCGTGCGTGCGCCCGACTTCTGATCTCTGGCGCCTTGAAGATCTCAAAAATCAGATCCGGTTGGTCCAAGCGGAACTTGGGACTTTTACTCTCGATTCCCGCTCCGAAATTTTTAAAAATATCGATATTGTCTATCATCTGGCCGCGGCCAGCCTGAACCCGCCGGGAGAAAAATCGCTTCCTCTGGTGCAGACCAATGTAGTGGGGACTCTCTCCCTTCTCAATCTCGCGACAGAACTTTCTCTTAAACGGTTTGTCTATTGTGGATCTTGTTTTGAATACCCTTCAGGAAATAATTTGTCGGAAGATATTTTGCCAAAACCGGTTTCGGAATATGCTGCCTCCAAAACTTCCGCCTGGCTTTTGGTGAATGCCTTTCATGCGCGCTACGCACTTCCGGTTGTCACTCTGCGCGCCTTCACAGTTTATGGACCTTTTGAGGCGGCCTATCGTCTTATCCCGCATGTCATCAATAATGCTTTGGATGAAAAAGAAATCTCTCTCACCGCCGGCATGCAGACGAGAGATTTTGTCTACATTGACGATATGATCTCCGCCCTGCTCAAGGCAGGCGAACTGCCGCAGTTGGAAGGGGAGACCTTCAATATCTGCACAGGGACTCCCACGTCTGTCGAATCAGTGGCGAAAAAAATTGTGGCGCAGATCGGGAGCGGTTCCAGATTGAGATTGGGATCGATCCCCTATCGCGATGCCGAGATCATGCAGTTGTCCGGGAATCCCTCCAAGGCGATGAAAACATTGGACTGGAAACCGGGAACGCTGGAAGAGGGGTTGGCACAGAGCATCGGGTGGTTTCGTGAAAACAGGGGGAGATACAAAATCTATGCGTAAAATAAATCTCCTGTCGGTCGTCGTCCCCTGCCATAACGAGATGGAGGTGTTGCCCTCCACGCACGCGCGTCTGCAAAAAATATTGGAGTCTCTTTGCCAATCAGGAAAATGCTCTGCGTATGAGCTGGTCTATGTCGACAACGGCTCCACCGACGATACCCTTTCCGTTTTGGAAAAAATTTATGCAGAGAACGCCTCTGTGCGCATCGTCGCTTTGAGGCGCAATTTTGGTTATCAGGGATCGCTTTCTGCCGGCCTTGTCTTTGCAAAAGGGGATGCTGTTGTGACAATCGATGCCGATCTGCAGGATCCACCGGAAAAAATTGCCGACATGATTTTGCATTATGAATCCGGTTTCGATCTGGTGCTGGGAGTGAGGGAGGATCGTTCGTCCGATTCTTTTGTAAAAAGATTCTTCGCCGAAAATTATTATCGCCTGCTTAAAAGCATGGGGGTCGACATCGTCCATAATCATGGCGATTTCCGGCTGATGGCAAGACCTCTGGTCGATGAGTTCAATCAATTGCTCGAACGAAACCGTTTTATCCGCGGGATGATTTTGCAACTCGACTCCCGTTATAAAACCGTTTCCTATGCGAGAGATCCCCGCATGAAAGGAAAAACAAAATTCAATCTCCACTCCATTTTCTCTCTGGGGATTGATGGAATCATCTCCTTTAGTTACCTTCCTTTAAGGCTCTTTTCGATATTGGGTGTCGTTATTTCGTTTTTTTCCCTGTTGGGACTGGCCTACGTTCTCTACGGCAAATTTGTTTTGCACGCTCTTCCGGGCTGGACCTCCACACTGCTTCCCATTTTTACCTTTGGGGGGCTTCAATTGCTGGCGCTGGGGGTGATCGGTGAATATCTGGGGCGGTTGTATGTTGAAGTGAAGCGACGCCCCATTTTTATTGTGCGCAGGGAATATGGAAAGGGAGAGGTTCATGTCAAAAGAGAAGTTGCCTAAAAGTTGGATCGACAAGGAATTGCGCCAGATGATCTCCGATCTGGTGGAAAAGTTTTATGTCGAGGTCCACAAACCCGACGAAACCTTCCTCCCTGGAAAAACAACCATCACGCATGGGGGGAGAGTCTTTGATGCCGAAGAGATGAAGATGCTCATGGAATCTTGTCTCGATTTCTGGTTGACCGAGGGGCGTTTCACCAAAAAATTTCAGGAGGGTCTCGCTCAATATCTGGGACTCCCTTTTGCCATTCCCACCAACTCGGGTTCTTCTGCCAACCTGCTGGCCCTTTCTGCCCTCACTTCTCCCAAGCTGGGGGATAAAAGGCTGGTCAAGGGGGATGAGGTGATCACGGTCGCCTGCTCTTTTCCGACGACGGTGAATCCGATCGTGCAAAATGGTCTGGTCCCCGTTTTTATGGATGTCGATGTCGAGTCTGGAAATATTCTGGCTGATCAGATTGAATCGGCCCTCTCCAAAAAAACAAAGGCGATCTGCCTCGCCCATTCTCTCGGGAATCCCTTTGATCTCGATACGGTGGTGGCATTGTGCAAAAAGCACGGGCTATTTCTGGTGGAAGATTGTTGCGATGCCTTGGGTTCCACGTATGACGGAAAATTTGTCGGGACCTTCGGCGATCTGGCCACTTTCAGTTTCTACCCGCCGCATCATATCACGATGGGGGAGGGAGGCGCGGTGGTGACGAAAGATGCGGCCTTGAAAAAAATTGTCGAATCGTTTCGCAACTGGGGGCGCGATTGCTGGTGCGATCCGGGCCGCGACAATACCTGCGGCAAGCGGTTTGGCTGGCAGTTTGGGGATTTGCCGGAGGGTTACGATCATAAATTTGTTTTTACGCACATCGGATACAACCTGAAGCTGACCGATATGCAGGCCGCCATCGGCGTGGCTCAATTAAAAAAACTCCCCGGCTTTGTCGAGAAGCGCAAAAAAAATTGGAAGGCCCTGTCGGAGGGTTTGAAAAAATACGAAAACTTTTTTCATCTTCCAAAGCCTTCCCCCAAATCAGATCCGAGCTGGTTCGGTTTCTCTCTGGCGGTGCGCGAGGGGTCTCCTTTCACGCGAAACGACATCACGCAGTTTCTGGAAGATAATCAGATTCGCACACGGCTCCATTTTTCGGGCAATCTCATCCGTCATCCCGCTTATAAAGATATTGAGTATCGGGTTCATGGCAATCTGGAAAATACCGACTTTGTCACCCGCAATGCCTTCTGGATCGGTGTTTATCCGGGGATGACGTCCGAGATGATCGATTATGTCCTCGCCACTTTCGACACATTTTTGAAGAGGAAGGCCACATGATTATTTCCAAAACACCGCTTCGCATGAGTTTTGCAGGAGGAGGTTCCGACTTTGCCGATTACTATCGGCAGAAATCGGGGTGTGTCATCGGGACGACCATCAACAAATATGTATACATCGCTGTCAACAAACGTTTCACCGACCATATCCGTGTCGGCTATTCCAAATCGGAATATGTGATGAATGTGGAAGATATCGAACACAATCTGGTGCGCGAGGCGCTGAAATTGGTCGGGGTCACCAAAGGGATTGAGGTCGTCTATATGTCCGACATGCTCCCCGCGCATGAGGGTTCGGGGCTTGGCGCCTCAAGCGCGATTCTGGTCGGCACGTTGCATGCCCTGCATGCCTACAAGGGGGAATTTGTCTCCGCTGAAACTCTGGCGCGCGAGGCATGCCAGATTGAAATTGATATTCTGGGCCACCCCATCGGCAAACAGGACCAATATGCCGCGGCGTTTGGGGGAATGAATTATTTTCAGTTCAACGCCGATGAAACTGTGCTGGTGGAACCGGTGATTTTCAAGCGCGAGGTAAAAGAGGAGTTAAATAAAAATCTGCTTTTGTTTTATACCGGCATCAACAGCCGCTCCGATGTTGTGCTGGTGGAGCAAAAAGAAAATATTGAAAAAAATCGCCTCATCCTCGATAAGATGGTCGCTCTGACCCACGATTTGAAACGGTTTCTGATTGAAGGAGATTTGAGAACCTTCGGAGAAATTCTGCATACGGGCTGGGAGTTGAAACAAAAGTTGGCCACCAAGGTGACCAATCCGATTATTGATTCCTATTATGCCGCCGCCAAAGAGGCCGGCGCCATCGGCGGAAAAATTCTGGGGTCGGGAGGCGGAGGATTTCTGCTTCTCTATTGTGAACCGAAAAACCAGGAGAGGGTGCGCGCCGCTCTCTCCACATTAAAGGAGACTCCCTTTTCGTTTGAATCGGAAGGGAGCCGAATCATCTATGTCCACTAAAATATTGATCACCGGCATCACCGGTTTTGTCGGCTCTCATATGGCCGATTTTCTTTTGGAGAAAAAAGAGGTCCATGTGTATGGCTTGAAGCGCTGGAATCTCTCGCGCCTCCGCAACATACGCCATCTGCTCGACAACGGACGGGTCACCCTGTTGGATTGCGATATCACCGATCCGATCGGCACGCGCGATGTGATTGAAAAAATCCGCCCCGACAAAATTTTTCATTTTGCCGCCGAGAGTTTTGTCTCTCCCTCCTGGTTGCACCCATCGCACTATATGGATGTCAATTACAAGGGGACGGTCAATCTGCTTGATGCGCTTCGTCAGGCCAAGATCAATCCCCGTTTTCATATCGCCGGTTCGGGGGAGGAATATGGAGAGATCCACGAGAGTGAACTCCCCATCACCGAGAAAACCGTTTTGCGCCCGGTCAACCCTTATGCCGTGAGCAAGGTGGCACAAGATCTGATCGGTTATGTCTATCACAAGTCATACGGGATGAATGTCATTCGAACCCGTTCTTTCAATCATGAAGGCCCCAGACGTGACCGCGTTTTCGGCATTCCTTCCTACGCGTGGCAGATTGCGCGGATTGAAGCCGGAAAACAGCCCCCCGTTGTCTATACCGGACATCTGGACGACAAGAGAAACTTTACGCATGTGCGCGATCTGGTGGAGGCCTATTGGCTGGCGATGGAACTCTGCGAACCGGGCGAGCCCTATGTCATCGGTTCCGAAAATCCGGAAAACATCCACACCTTTGGAGAAGTCTTAAATCAGTTGATTGCCATGTCGACAGTCAAGAATATCGACATTCAAACCAATCCGGAATTTGTTCGTCCGACCGCAGTGCCGCGACTCATCGGTGATAAAACAAAATTTTATAATCTCACCGGCTGGGAGCCCAAGATCGGTTTCAAAAAAATTCTGGAAGATACGCTCGAGTATTGGAGGGATTTTGTCCGAAAAGATCTCTATTAAACAGGCCGTGATTCTGGCAGGTGGCATCGGAAGCCGTCTCAAACCCCTGACCGACAATCTTCCCAAACCGATGATCCCGTTTCACGGGCGTCCTTTTCTGGAATATCTGGTTCAGTTGTTGATTGAGAACGGCATCACCGAGATCATTCTTCTGCTGGGCTATCTTCCGGAAAAAATCATCGACCATTTTGGGGATGGCTCCAAATGGGGGATCAAAATCAGTTATTCGGTTGGATCGGTGGAGGAGGAGACAGGGACTAGAATCCGGAACGCCGCAGGCCTTCTGGCCCCTCATTTTCTGCTGATGTATTGCGATAATTATTGGCCCTTAAACCTTCAAAAAATATCAGATTTTTATAATGAGCGCCCTGTTTTGGCGACAGGGGTCGTTTATACCAATCGGGATGGTTTTACCCAAAATAATATCATGGTCGACGGGGAAGGCTTCGTCGTCAAATATGACAAAACGAGGCAGGACAAAAGCTTGAACGGGGTGGAAATCGGGTTTTTCATTCTGGACCGGAAAATTCTGGAGGAGATGCCCCCCAACAATTTTTCTTTCGAGAAGGAGATTTTCCCGAAGTTGATCGGGAAGAGGGAGTTGCGAGGTTTCATGACCGACCAGCGTTATTACAGCGTGGGAAAGTTGGAGCGTCTGCCAGAGACGGAGGCTTTTTTGAAACCAAAAAAAGTCATCTGCCTCGATCGTGACGGGGTGATTAACAAAAAAGCCCCCGAGGGGGATTATGTCAAAAGCTGGGCGGAGTTTGAATTTTTGCCGGGAGCGAAAGAGGCTGTGCGCTTGTTGACAGAAAAAGGATACGACATTTATATCATCACCAACCAGGCCGGTGTTGCCCGGGGGATGATGTCGCACAACGATCTGGAAGAGATTCATAAAAATATGCAGGCCGAACTCCAGATGACGGGAGGAAAAATAAAAAAGATTTATGCCTGCACGCACGGATGGAACGAAGGTTGTGCATGCAGAAAACCGAAGCCCGGCATGCTTTTTCAGATTGCAAAAGAAAATCACGTCGACTTGTCGAAGATTTTTTTTATCGGGGATGATGATCGAGACATGCAGGCAGGAAAGGCCGCCGGTTCAAAAACAATTCTGATCACGCCTCAAAAAAATCTTCTGGCCGTTGTCCAAAATCTGGTATAGGGATTCTGAACTTGAAAGCAAGCGGAGGGTTTGATAGGAGACCTCTTCATGGAAGATTTTTATTCAAAAGGTTACGCCCTCCATCCCTCTCTCATTCCCAAAGATCTGATAGACGCGTTTCTGTCGGAGTACAAACGGACGATTCTTGCCTCTGGCGCCAAATTTTTTCGCCAAAGTTCGGGGACGTTTGAAAGACACCGCTTTAATAATCATGGTCAGGTTTTAAATCCTTTTTCTGAGATTCATCATTACCAGAACAAAAAACACCAGTCTTTCTCCCGTCTGGCAAAAAAAATATATCTTCATCCAAATGTGAAGCGTGCCTTGATTGAGACTGCAGGCTTTGACAAATTCAAGCTGATGGGGTCGATGCTTTTTCACGCCAACATCAACACCCATCCCCACAAAGACAGCTATTATCTCGATTCCATCCCCAACGGAAAACTGCTTGGATGCTGGTTTGCGCTGGAGGATATCGATCCGCGGGCGGGAGAATTTTATGTTGTGAAAGATTCGGTTCCCGTCCAATTCAACCTCACACCCGAAGAAAAGGCGACGAACTTGCGCTATATCGACAAGACAAAAAATTTTTTGGCCGAGAATGGGGAGAAAATTTTTATCCCGAAACTCAAAAAAGGGGATGTCTTCATCTGGAGCAGTGACATTGTGCACGGCTCCACAAAAACTATGGACGAATCTTTTTCCAGACTCTCGCTTACCGCCCATTACATTCCGGAAGAATTTCAGTTCGGTAATGCCAGGGGAGAAGTGAAGTCGGTGTCTTACGGTGAATTTGAAGGTTGGAAATTCAAGACAAGCACGCCGGAATATTCCTTGCTGGGACAGACCGCCCGTCATGTTCGAAACACCTTAAGCTTCCGCACCCCGCGTCTTTATAATTTTTTGAAGAAAACCTACAGTAGCCTTTTAGTGAAACAACCGTGATTTGAAGATGATATAAATGGCGGCAACGCCGTCTTTCCATGTGATCTTTTTTCCTTCTGCATAATTTCTACCGTCGTAGGTGATGGGAACTTCATAAAACCGGAAACCTTTGCGGGCCGCCTTGACCGTGAATTCGGGCTCAAAGCCGAAACGGTCGGAGGTGAGGTGGATCTGGCTCAAGACCTCTTTTGTAAAAACCTTGTAGCAGGTCTCCATGTCGGTCAGGTTCAGGTTGCTGGCGATGTTGCACAAAAGAGTCAGGAATTTGTTTCCCATGTAATGCCAGAAGAAAAGAACCCGGTGCTCTCGCCCCCCCAACAGTCTGGAGCCATAGACGATATCGGCTTTCCCTTTCAAAATGGGGGCAAGCAATTGGGGATAATCTGCCGGATCATATTCCAGGTCGGCATCCTGCACGAGAATGATATCGCCGGTGGCCTGTTCAAAGCCGGTGCGGAGTGCGGCCCCTTTACCCCTATTTTTTTTATGAAAGGCGGTCTTGGTTCCCTCATCTTCGCCCAAGCGTTTGATGATATCGGGCGTTTCGTCGCTGGAGTGGTCGTCCACCAGAATGATCTCCTTCAATAGCGGCGACAGGTCGATCGCACGGACCTTGTCGTAGATTTTTTTTAGGGTTTTCGCCTCGTTGAAAACCGGAATGACGATGGAGACTTTTTGCATGGGAGGAATCTCTCTATAACAATTATTTTGGTTTGTAAAATGCCGCTTTCTTTTCGATAAAATTGGTTTCCACATTTTCAGGAGGGCTGTTTTGCCAGACCTTTTCAAAATCGCCTCTCTGGTCCCAATCCGCGATGCATTCTGGAGTGTTGCAGACGATCAGGTTGTAATCCTCAAAACGGATTTGAGACCAGGTTTTTCTGCCAAATTCATAATTTCCAAGTCGCACTTTTGCCTTGCCCGCGTATTGATAGTAGGGGAAGACCCAGTCGCTGGTATAAGAAAAGACAAAAACTTTGTCCCCTGGTTTTAGAAGTTTTTGGTAAACATTCATTCGATCATCCATAAAATATTTATTGTGATAAAAATAACCGCGGTCTGACAGCGTATAGCGATACCATGGAATGGCTTTTGGGTGATAAGCAATGAGGGGTTTTGCATAATTTACAACACAGCAAAAAGTCATCAGCAAAACACAAATAATTCGGATGCATTTATGATATTGAACAAGACTGTTTTCGTAAACTTTTGGGAGAAAAAAAATACTGGCAATGATGATAGGGCCGTAATAGCGGATGCCGGAAACGGGCCCCCACGGAATTTTGTAGGCAACAAACAACATCCAGGCAACGGAGATATAAGCGAGAGCCCGGGGGAGCGGTTTTGATTGGCCAAAAAGGGTTCGATAGATTCCCCACAATATGAAAATACCGAAGGGCCCAAATGAGGCTCTCATCTCATCCGGCATATATTGATAATACCATGCCGGTTCTCCAGCGAGGCCCCCCAATGTATGGTTGTAAAGGAAACTCAAGAAAGTGTCGACAAAGGGAATGCCGATGGTGCTAAACGGCAAAGCAAAATCAATCATGGTGAGTTGATATTTAATAAAATCCCCAAGGATGGGGACGAATTCTGATAATTCTTTTGTCCTCATGGCCGTATGAGCGAGGCTTTCATCGCCGGTCAGGTATCCCAGGTGCAAAAAATTATAGATATAAAGATGTGTCTGCATCAGAAAAAGAAAACAAAGCCAGAGCAGCATGCGCACCGCAAGGGGGGGGCGGTCCTGTGCAAAAAGGGGGCGTGAGTTGCCGTTCTTTTTTTCAATCAGATAAAATGCCAGCAGGGAGATGGGACCCAGAAATAAAAAAGTGACTTTGCAGGCGAGGCCAAACGCCAAAGCCAGAAATATAAAAAAAAGATCACTGTATTTTCGGCTCTTCTGAAAATCGCGAAAGCTGATCCACATCATGACAAAGGCAAACAGGGTTTGCATATCATTTTTTTCTGTTGTTGCGCTGTAAATCAGGCTCGGGATTGAAGCGGTGATAAAAAATAAAGTTGTTGCCGTTTTTGAATCGGTGGTGCTCAAAAGAGCCCGATAGGCCGCAAGAAGGATGCCAATATAAAAAAGAAATTGAAAGAAGCCGACCCCAAAAGTCCCCCCATATCGCATAAAAATATAATTCAAAACATCGGCCCCCATGGGCCAGGCCACTTGTCTTGCGTCTGCATAGTGGGGTGTGAAAATAGTCCCCTCATGCAGATAGAGGAAAGGGCGGGCCAGATGATAAACCATGCCATCCCAGTTCAATCCGGGGACCGAAACAATGGAAAGAAAAAAGAGATAAAAGAAGAAACCATAAAAAACATACAACAGCCTCTCTCCCTTTTTCCATGGCTGGATAAAAATGGAGTCTGCATATTTCATCCATTGTTTTAAAATACGTTTTCCAAAGATAAAACAGACGAGAATGGCAGTGGCATCCATGATCCAAAAAAGGGGGGGAAAATGGAAAATAAAACCAATTTGATAGAGTCCCGAAAGGGCGGTGAAAAAAATGAGTAATGATTTTGTAAAGGATTGCAGGACGGAATCGACAAGGGCGATGAGAGAGAGCAATACAACAACTGTTGCCAGAGTCAGTAAAAATGGGAGTATCACAGTATGTTGTCCAGAGTGGGATGCCGCAAATCTTTTTCAGCCAATATCGGATTGTCCACAGGCCATTGGATATGAATTTTAGGATCGTTCCAGATCAGGCCACGCTCATTGTCAGGGGAATATTCACGGGTCATCTTGTAATAAATATCTGCCGTATCGGACAGAGTCAGAAACCCATGGGCAAATCCGGTCGGGACATACAGAATATGGTTGTTTGTATCCGAGA
This sequence comes from Deltaproteobacteria bacterium, assembly GCA_030648035.1. GTDB lineage: Bacteria > UBA10199 > UBA10199 > SPLOWO2-01-44-7 > SPLOWO2-01-44-7 > JAUSII01. The sequence goes on from JAUSII010000105.1 coordinate 33,718, forward strand.
GTTCCACTCCCACCCATTGACCAAATGTGGCTGCATTGGGCCGTATATCGACAGCAACATCAAAGATGCGCCCATGAGTACATCGAATCAGCTTCCCTTGAGCCGTCGGATTTGTTTGATAGTGCAGTCCTCTCAAAACATGTTGGGTCGATCTGGAGAAGTTGTCCTGTACAAAAGTTTCTTCAATGCCGGCCCGGGCAAAATCGGAGTATTTATAGGCCTCCATCAGGAAACCCCTGCTGTCTCGGATGATTTTGGGTTCAATGAGAACCACTTCCGGAATGGCCAGTTTTGTGAAAGAAAAGGGCATTTAATGAACCTTGGATGTTAGTTTAAACGCCATATGTTTGAAAGGATACCAGACGGGATGTTGGACCTCTCCTTTTTCACAATGGAACCCGAGACGATCAAACAGAACGGACCACTCCTCCGATGTTTTGAAGTTTTCAGGATGCGGCATGTCGGCATGGTAGAGCGAGTTCAAGACAACGTCAAAAATCCGGAATACGGGACCGTCCTGGACCTCAAAAATCAACAGATGTTTGCCCACCCGCTTTGCCTCCAGAAGAAGGGATTCAATATATTCCGAATGATGGAGAACATCGTTGAATAAAACGTAGTCAAACGAGGCATCTTCAAAGGGGAGACGTGCAGGGTCCATTTTTTTAAAAGGGATATTTTCTTTTCTATAATCGAGAATGTCGGTTCCGAACAAATCGAGATGCAGTTTCTCCATCAACACTTTCGAAACAACACCATTGCCGCAACCGACATCCAAAACTTTTTTGTTCTCGACCCCCCAATTTTTATAACTTTGGACGATCAATTTTCCGCGAAGTTTTTGAGTAAAACTCATATTAATACTCCAAAAAACCGTTTTTGATGCAATAGGAACAGATGAGATTCTCATCGGATGTATCTTTTTCAAGCACCGCTTTTCTGGCCTGCTGATATTTCGGATTGTTCCATACGTTAAAAACCCCGTCTTTCAGGGCATTCCCCAGATCCCATTTCTCATCATAAACGCCGCAACAGGGAGAAACAGATCCGTTGGCATTCACGACCATGGTGGTTGTCTGAAAGAGACATTTTGAAAGAGGATTCTTTTTTGCTTTTGTTTTGTAGTTGTAGCGGGAATGTTTGTCTTGCGTCGGAAGCCACGCCTTTGCCGATTCGATTTTCTCTGCGTCATTCATGAGCAACTCCATCCCCATGTCACAACGGACAGGCCGCAGATGAAGTTCATCGACCCCGATTTCTTTGGAGAGTCTCTTGGCCTCTTCCATCTCGTGCTCATTATGTTTCATGATGAGAAATTGCCAGGTGATTTTTGGATATTTGGATTTATATTGCCTCTTGAGTGCGACAATTTTTTTCAAATTGGAGAGCACCGTGTTAAAATTGCCGCCGATCCGGTATTTTTCATAGGATTTGGCGCTGGTTCCGTCCAGAGAGACCGTCAAATGATCAAGTTTTAATTGAATCATCTCTTCTATCCACCCCTCTTTGATCAGATTCAGGTTGGAACTGATGGTGACCTTGATCCCCATCTTTTTGGCGTAGCCGATCATTTTAAAAATATCGGGATTTAAAAAAGGTTCTCCCCAGTTGTAGAGATCGACCTCGCAGAGATAGCTTCCTGCCTCATCGATAATTTTTTTGAAATCCTCAAATTTTAAAAGGCTTTTCTGGCGTGTCGGTCTCTCCAGCCCTGTGGGGCAAAGAGGGCATTTTAACTGGCAGATATTCCCCGCATCGATCACCATCCGGACCGGTTTGGATTTGACGACGGAATGTTTGGAATAGCGGTAATAATAGACACTTCGGGCCACGTTCAAGAGTCGTTTTACCGTATAATTCCTGTTGAAAAGATAGGTTCCCGCTTTCCTTTGCAGGAGTTTTAAAAGGCTGTTTTCTGTTAAATTTTCAAAAATGCTCATTAGGATCATCCCTTTGTCGATACGTAATTGCGATGATAAACAATGCTAAAGGGGATTTGTTGTCAAGCTGTCACTTCTTCTGATTTCAAACGGGCCAACACGGTAAACTCATAGGGTCGCCCCCAGAGCAGGCGCACACCTAAACGATAAGGTCCTTTAAGATCGCAGATATTTTCAAAGGGAATGCCGTAGTCGTATTTGCCAATCGGTTCAAAATGGTAGCTAGCTAACAGATGGTTGAGACTATGGGGGTTGAAAAGGTGCAGATGTTGCTTCCCCCATCCATAAAATCTGAAGAGAGGATATTGGATTATACCAAATGAGGCACGAGCCAAAAATTCAGCCAGACGGTGCAGAGAGGAGTCTGTGTTGGGTGTTCCTATAACAGTAATCCCCCCTTTTCGAAGCAATCTTTTAATTTTATTTATGAAAGTATTTGGATCAACAACATGTTCGATAACATCAAAGGCAACGACAATATCGTATGCATTAGCTGGTAGGTTGGCTTCCTCCAACATCGAGTTGCTGACCTTTAATCCAAAATGATGTGTGGCATATTCGGCGGCATATTTATTTACTTCAATGCCAGACACTTCATAGCCCGCTTTTTGCGCCAGATCAAGAAAAACGCCAGATGCGCAACCAATCTCTAACAGTCTTGCTGGTGGAGGATAGGCCGATTTTATGTGTTGAAGATGGTTTTTATAACACTGTATGATTGCTTTTTTTTCATCATACCCAAATACAAGGTCCTTATGTAATTCGTGCAAGTTCTCACTATAATATTCCTTACGGTTATAGAGGTGTCGCCACTCGGTTTCATCGGGAAATGGATCTAGACGACGTAACCCACAATTGGGGCATCTGTTAACTGTTTTTCTGTTGACAAGGGAGCACAGTTTTTCGAAACATCCGCCACAAACAAGGCAAGCCAGCATAGATGTGATCGTTTTTTTCATTAATTCATTGGGACAATCTTGCCCCTTTTTCGTTGAAAAGTGAAAAGGAGGCCAAATGCCATTTTTGCAGACGATACTGTATTGCGGTTTTCAAAACACCCAGCCCATAAACAACGCTTCGACGAAAGTTGATGCTCGATGCCTCGGCAAAATATTTTGAAGGGCATGAAATTTCTCCGATGGCAAAACCAAAGTAATGAGCCTGTACCAACAGCTGGTTATCAAAAATAAAGTCATTGGAATTGCCCAGCAGGGGAAGGGTTTCCAGAACTTTGCGGGAAAATGCTCGATAACCTGTGTGGTATTCAGATAGTTTGTGAAATATGAGCAAGTTTTCCATGAAGGTTAAAAAACGGTTGGCAACATACTTATAGAGTGGCATTCCACCTTTAAGGGCTCCTCTTCCTAGAATGCGCGATCCCAAAACAACATCGTAATGTTTTGATACTACCATGGAGGCTATGGCCGTGATCAAACGAGGCGTGTATTGATAATCAGGATGCAGCATGATGACAACGTCTGCCCCTTGCTCAAGGGCAAAACGGTAACACGATTTTTGATTTCCCCCATAGCCCAGGTTTTTTTCATGTTGATAAACAAAAAGCCCCAGCTTTTTGGCTACCGCAACCGTTTGGTCGCGGCTGGCATCATCCACCACAATGATCTTGTCGACGACATCCAGTGGAATTTCGCGGTAGGTCTGCTCCAGCGTCTGTTCTGCATTGTAGGCCGGCATGACCACAACAACTTTGTGACCGAGTATCATCGGCCCTCAATGCCACAAACAAGAATGGACATCAATTGAAGCTTTAAATTTCATATTGCCTGGGGTCGGTGTTCATATTATGGGCTCTAATCCATGACAGAGAAAAAACATATCCTCGTGGCGGGTGGCGCCGGTTTTATCGGCTCGCACCTTTGCGAATATTTTCTGGGCCAGGGATACCGGGTCACCTGTCTCGACAACTTGATTACCGGACGGGAGGAAAACCTCGCCTCTTTCAAAAACCATCCCGACTTTTCGTTTGTCTTGAAAGATGTGATCTCTCCGATCGAATGGGAGGGAGATATTTACGCAGTCCTGAATCTCGCTTCACTGGCCAGTCCCAAGGAATATTACAAATATCCGATCGAAACCTTGAAGGTCGGTTCCATTGGCACACTGAATCTTCTGGAACTGGCCAAGGCCAAAAAGGCGAGATATCTTTTGACCTCCACCTCGGAGGTGTATGGTGATCCGCAAGTCCACCCGCAGAGGGAGGATTATTGGGGGAACGTCAATCCGATCGGGCCGCGCAGTTGCTATGACGAATCAAAACGGTTTTCGGAAAGTCTCACCATTTTTTTTCATCGCGTGCACGGCGTCCAAACACGCATCGCGCGCATCTTCAACACCTACGGGTCGCGCATGCGCCTGGATGACGGCCGCGCCCTGCCGGCCTTTCTGACTCAAGCCCTGACTGGCAAAGAGGTGACCGTTTTTGGAGACGGTTCCCAGACGAGAAGTTTCTGTTTTGTGGGCGATATGGTGGAGGGCTTGGCCAAACTTCTTTTTTCAGAGGAGACCACTCCGATTAATCTGGGAAACCCGGATGAAATCACATTGCTCCAATTCGCTGAAATGGTTTTGAAAATGACACAGAGCAAAAGCAGAATTGTTTTTCAATCTCTGCCCGAAGATGATCCCAGGTTAAGAAAGCCTGATATCACGAAGGCAGGGCGCGTTTTGGGTTGGCATCCGAAAGTGGCTCTGGAGCTGGGTCTGCAACAGACAATCCCCTATTTTTTGTCGCAACTGGAACAGTGCGGAACAAAAATCGTCTGAGTTTTTTCCCGATGGCATTGCAGGTCAGAATGAACGTTTCCAAAACCAGCACCATATCCAGAAAAAAACTCTGATGATTGATATAGTAGAGATCGTAGTCGATGTTGTCGTGAATCTCTTTGTCCCGATCCGGGCTGATCTGCCATAGACCAGTCAATCCGGGTTGCACCTTCAAGCGGTCCCTCTGCACTTCATTATATTTTTCGACATGAAAGGGCATTTCGGGTCTGGGGCCGACAATCGACATTTCCCCCTTGAACACATTCCATAACTGCGGAATTTCATCCAGGTTGGTGTCCCTCAAAAACGAACCGATCTTGTTGACATATTTGGACGGCATATTGCTGGAAGGGGAGGGCATATAAACCGGGGTCCCCACCGCCATGGTCCTGAAATTATACATCGTGAAAAGTTTTCCCTCTTTTCCCGCCCGTTTTTGTTTGAAGAAAACAGGACCTTTCCCCCCCATTTTTACAAGGAGCGCGAGAACAGGAAGGAGCGGAAGTGACAGAAGCAGACAAACGGAAGAGATGACAAGGTCAAAGCCTCTTTTTCCCGCCGAATAGAGAAAGCTCAAATGATAGTCCCTCTTCTTTAAAAGGGGGATGTCGCCGATGTTGCGGGTGTCGACTTGCTCCAGGCGAAGGTCATAAAGATGGGGGACGAAACCATAAGCAACATTGTTCCGGATACAGGCCTGGATAATTTCCAGAATGCGCGCTGTCGGGACCGAGGGCATGGCGATCATCACCTGCGAGACATCATATTCCTTCACAATCCGACCCATCTCTTCCAATCCTCCCAAAACACTGGAGATAAAGGGAAGCGCTTTGGAGCGGGATCTCTGCAATGCCAGTTTGGTGCCGGCGGGTATCTGGTCATCCAGAAAACCGACCAGGGAATAATCCCCCCCCTCCATGAAGTAGAGTTTTTTGAACAGCAACTGGCCTGTCTCTCCGGCGCCGTAGATCACCACTTTTCTCTCGTGCTTTCCCTCCAGATATTTTTTGTGGTGGTATTTGAAAAAATAGTGGCGTGAACAGGCGAGAAAAATCAGCACAAAAAAGGAGCTGTTGATGATATCCCATGAAAAATAATAGACGTTGAGATAGGTGTTGAGTGCGGTGAAAAAGATGGTGGCGATAAAAACCGCCCGCAACAATCCGGCATTCTCCTGCACATTCAAAAGGCTGGCTTTGTTGCTGTATTGTCCAAGGCGCTCTGCCGAAAGGACAAAGGTCAATGTATAAACCAGTGACAACTTGAAGCTGAAGAGGACCATCCCCCAGTGAAATGTCTGGGACCGAGTCACCACTTTGGCCAGATAGGCACACTGAAACGCCAGAAGAATCAGAGCGATGTCGCAAAATACTTTAAAGCCGGTTGCCAGATGTTTCTTTTGAATTTTCATGCAGTGGGGGGCGATACTAGCGGCCGATGCTGAAGTAGTCAAATCCCAATTCTTTCAATTTTTCGGGGGAATAAAGATTGCGTCCGTCAAATAGGACCGGTGTTTTAAGAAGCTGTTTTATTTTTGCGAAGTTGGGGCTTCTGAATTCGTTCCATTCGGTGACGATGACCAGGGCATCGGCCCCTTCAAGGCACTGATAGTTTCCCTCGCAAAAGGTGACCTTGTCTTTAAAAATGGCCCTGGCATTTTCCATGGCGACCGGATCAAAAGCCCGGATATGTGCCCCCATTTTCAAAAGTTTTTCGATCAGGAAAATGGCGGGAGCCTGACGGATATCGTCTGTCTCCGGCTTGAAAGAAATCCCCCACAG
>JAUSII010000121.1 GCA_030648035.1 Deltaproteobacteria bacterium
TGTTTGGATCTGTCGAGCAGGTTCGTCCCAGGTTGGTGGTTGCAGAAAATGTCGGCACGGTAGTTTCAAATCCGCTGGAATATTTTCATTTTGAACAGCCTGGGATAGAAGCCCTTCGCGAACTTTTGGGGATCCATTCCAAGTCCGAGAAGAAGGTTCGGCACGAGGCGGCCGAAATTTTTATCAGAAACAGTGAGAGAACTTCCGCCGACCGTTTTTTGGCACTTCTCCTCTGGCTTGAACTTTGGGACAGCCCCATGAGTGTTTCAGAAACAGACCGTCATGAAGAGGCACAGGATGTGGCGGACCAACTTATTCTGACCGCCTTTGACAGAGATGAAAGCATTGATGTGAGACGGTTTGTCATCACGGTGCTTGAAAATTTGCCCCTCCAGCCGAAGCAGAGAAGAGAGCGTTTGAGAAACCTGGGGAATCAGTTCAAGTTGGGTCTTGAGACAGATCCGGGTCTGTTCATCCGGCTCTTGCGTTGTTATTCCAAAATTTTGAATGCGTTTGATGCTGATGATTCGGAGGATGTTCTTTCTCCTCTGGTATTGCGCGATTTTTCGACACTGCTTCTGGATCTCTTTGCCGACAAAAGATTGCCAGAAACGGTTCGTATCCAGGCTTTTTTGTATGGTTCGGTCCTGGCCCGGAAATTTTTCAAGCCGGAAAAGGGAGTGGCCTCCAGTGCCCTCTATGTGAAAAATATTTTTTTATCACTTCACCGTGAAGATGCATCTCATATTCCCCTCATCGAGCAGGCGGTCGAAACAGTTTTGACATCTCCCCAACCCGATTTTCACGCCGAGAATAATATCAATCTGCATGAAGTGGCCGCGCGCATTGTCCGCGGCTTTCTTCTCTCGGGGCATCCGAATCCCGATTCTCTTCTTGAAAAATTGCTCTCAAGGAAGGCGGGGCTGATTCCGGTCCAAGTCTATCCGCCACGCGAAATGCGGATGACGGAGTTGGGAGAGTGGATGGTCTCCAGTATGTTGCCGGGTGGAGATGCTCGCCCTTCACGCGGGTGGATGCGGAAGCAGGTGGCATACAATTATTTGACTGGCGCGTACAGATATAGACCCCCATGGGCCGCCTTCCTGGCCATTCCCCTTTGGCTCTCCACGCGCGACACCGCAGAGCCGGCGGTTTTGGAAAAGGAGACGGGGCAGGTTATAGCCAGGATTCTGGATTTGTTGGAAACCTATCCCGCTCGCAGTGACGAAACTCTTTTTTTGGCACAGGTTCTCTCGCAGTTGGGGCCGATGGACGCCGATTCTCTGAATCAATTTTTCTGGAGGGTGGTTCCACCATTGAAAAACAGAAAACATTCTTCCGCTGTGATGGCGTTATTGGTAGAGGAATATGGCCGCAGAATAGCCGAGGTGAGAGAAAAAAATGCAGTGGGTCGTCAGCAGGGCGCTGATGATGCCGCATATAATTTAGGGAAATTTTTTGAAGATACCACCGATTCATTCGAGGTTCGCATGGAGGCCTTCAAGCATTTGAGAGCTCTTAATGGAGACGAGGATGCATTTGCACGTTTGGATGCACAAATGAAGCGCGAGCCGGCGCTGGCCGCCCGCTGTGAAAAACGGCCCCATAACGAGTCCACAATTATGTCGCCCTATTATATCGAATGGTTTTTGCCCGCCGAAGAACCGACTGAAATTATCCTGGCGCGCATTTTGAGAAAACAATACGTGGGCAGTGAACGGGGTTGGGTTGAAGAATTTTTGTTGGATCTGTTACGCCCCTCTTCCAGTTTTGAATCGGGCGCCCGCAAACCGGCAATACGCCGCAATTATGTCGGATTACCTAGCCGTCCGCCGATGAGTGGCGCCGTGCGGTTTCTGTATCGCCGCGTGGCCGAACCTTTGGCCATTGCTCGTCGATGGGGTTGAGAGGATTCAAATAAATAATCAAGGAGGCTGTGATGATGGGAAATATTGTTACGCCGGTCAGTGCGCTGATGGTTTCGCCGCAGGCGTATGAAGCGGTGGTGAATGTCGCAGACAGCGCCAACGCTGTGGGGCAAGATATGTACATCATGGCACAGGCCGCGAGGGTTTTTGAGGAGACGCTTCACCGTCCCGATCATCGGTCTGGCTTCAGTGTATCCATCTCCACTGATAGCGATGGTGTCCCTCTCATGGTTCCGCAGGAGATGCGCTCTTTTGCCAGAGCGGTGAATGGGCTTCCAAGCGGTCTCTATGCTCTGGCGGCAGGAAGACTTTTGGAAAGGGCGCGGTTTAGCCCCGTCGGCGTTCTTGGGTTTGTTTCGGCTGAAGAGGCCGCCAGAAAAATCAAGGCCACGCTTCAACCGGTCGGCCAATCGAATGATTCGATGCTTTCCAGAAAATTAATCTGCAGTGAATATTTTTTGCAAACCACATTTTCAAATTCCAGATCCAACAGGGATTATTTTGATGCGAATGCTTTTGCTACAGCTCTGGATCTTAAACCGTTGGCATTGATGGTGGACCCTTCCGATTTGCAACCGATTTGGGCAAAATTTGAAGAGGCTGTTCAGACGAACAATTGGAACAACGCTTTTTGGGCTTTGCGTTTGTGGGAATATGTCCTCCAGGATCATTTGTCCAGAGGCTTCCGGAACAGCGAGCAAAGGAGTGATGGAAAATTTTTTATCGGTGATTTTGATCTGAGGTGGATGGAGGCGGCAAAAGAGAGTGCCCGTTTTTTGCTGACGCTTCCGGGAAATGGCCGTGTGACTTCACAACTGCAAGACGAGGCCGTGGAAGTTTTTGGTCGCTTGGCCCTTTTGGGCGGCAATCCGTGGGCGACAGAAACCCAATACTGGATTCGCGGATTTTTTGAAAAGTTTGATGGGGGGACGTTGTGGTTCGGTGGGGATCGCCTTGTTCATATCTACGGAGGTGTCTTGTTTAGGCAGGCTGGTGTTGTTCCTTCTTCGGTCACCGAACGTGCTACTCTGGCTCTTCTGGATTTGGCCAGAAATGAAAAATTGCCGTGGAGTCGTCGCTGGAATATTTTTGCATTGGCACTCTGGACACTGGAAAAATTTGTTCCGGACGGTCACGAGATTGCCTATCACTGGGTGATGCGCGAAGTGACTTACAGCCCAAACCCCGGCATGGTCTACGGTTTGGCGAACCTTTATTCTGCGCCACTTTCCCGCGATGGTGACACCAAGCCGCCACGTTTGGAACAACAGAGGCGTGTGATTGAAGCGGCGTTGAGGCGGAATGATCCGGCGAGAGATCTCGATTTTGGAGAATTTTTTTCATTTGGAGATCTGCGCAAGCGCTTGGCTCGGCCGCCGTTCAGCTTGTTTCGGAGGAATGTTGCTTAAAATAAATTGACGATAATTGTGCATTGATTCCGTCGCTCACCTGATTTGTTTCCGTTCTTTTTCCATTTTGTCACTCTAGGCCTTAAGGTCGAAGAATCTCCAAAAATAATTTCAAAATCATATCCTTCGCTGATGTTCAGGATGATAAAATATTTTTGGTATGAGCTTTGCACAGTAGGTTGTCATGAATTTGGTGATTAGGGATGACTACATCAGAAGAGGCTGAATCTTTGAGGTCGCAAATTGCGACCTCAAACAATCTCTCCTTGTGTCGATTCGGTTCTTTGATAATTTAATCAGCATGCGAACAGTGATAAAAATTCTGGCGACGGGGTTTGGGGTCGGGTTCGCTCCCATTCTCGGCGGCACGTTGGGAACCCTTGTTGCGATTCCGTTTTTTCTGGCGCTCTCCTCTTTGAGTGCGCCTGTCTATCTGGTGTTTCTGCTCTTCTTCACCGGTTTTTCGGTGTGGGTGGCAGATCAGGCCCTGCCGTTGTTTGTGAATGCCAAAAAAGCGGGGGATCCGTCGCAAATTGTCATCGATGAGGTTGCCGGTTTTTTCTGGTCCGCCGGCATTTTGCAGTATGCCGGTTTCTGGAACCCCAAAGAGGGGATGTGGAGTTTTTTGCTCCTCTCATTTCTCTTTTTTCGTCTCTTTGATGTGGTGAAAAAGGGCCCGGTCGGTTGGGCCGAGAGAAAATGGCACGGTGGTTTGGGGATTGTCATGGATGATGTCGTTGCCGGCATTATGGCGGGCATCACCTCGATCCTCTTCTGCATCGCCTACCCGTTCGTTGTTTATATATTCACAAAATGAAAACATCCAACATGGTCGGAGAGTTGTTGCTCGAGAGAAAAGAGACCTTGAGCACTGCCGAATCGTGCACCGGCGGCGCTCTGGCCAATGCCATCACAAATATTCCGGGCGCGTCCGGTTATTTTGAGCAAGGGGTGGTCACTTATAGCAACCGTTCCAAGGTGGATCTGCTGGGAGTGAAAGAGGCGACGCTTAAGAAATTTGGTGCGGTGAGCGAACAGGTGGCCAAAGAGATGGCAGAAGGAATGCGCAAAAAAAGTGGCACCACTTATGCACTCGCCGTGACAGGAATCGCCGGCCCCTCCGGCGGCACTAAGGAAAAGCCTGTCGGCACCGTTTATATCGCCCTGGCCACACCCCAAAAAACAGAGGTGAAAAGCTTTTGCTTTTCGCACAGCCGGCTGGAATTCAAACAGCTTGTTGTTGAGGCCACTCTGGATTGGCTAAGACAAGTGTTGACAAAGTAGGGACCGGTTTATAGAGCAATAAGGGATTTTAAATTCAAACTAACCCGCAGTTAACCAAAAAAGGAGTTTTTTATGCAGAACGACAATACCGAAAATCGCGAAAAGGCAGTCGGGCTGGCCATTGCCAGCATTGAAAAACAATTTGGCAAGGGATCGATCATGCGTCTCGATAAAAACCAGAAGCCCGAAGTGATCGATGTGATCTCCACCGGCTCTTTGTCGCTAGACATGGCGATTGGCGTGGGTGGTCTGCCGCGCGGGCGCGTGATTGAGATTTTTGGGCCGGAATCGTCTGGCAAAACCACGCTTTCTCTGCAGGTGATCGCCGAAGCGCAGAAAAAAGGTGGCATTGTCGCTTATGTCGATGCCGAACACGCATTGGATATTGAATACGCCCGCAAATTGGGAGTCAAAGTGGAAGATCTGCTGATCTCACAGCCCGACAGTGGAGAGCAGGCGCTTGAAATCACTGAAACGCTCGTCCGCTCCGGCGCCATCGATGTGTTGGTGGTCGATTCCGTTGCGGCACTGGTCCCACGGGCCGAGCTCGAAGGCGAAATGGGTGATGCGGTGATGGGGGCCCAGGCCCGTTTGATGAGCCAGGCGCTTCGCAAACTGACCGCCACCGTCCACAAGTCGCGCACCATGCTCATCTTCATCAACCAGATTCGCATGAAGATCGGCGTCATGTTCGGCAACCCCGAAACAACGACCGGCGGCAACGCGCTCAAGTTTTATTCCTCCGTCCGTCTCGACATTCGCCGCATCGCCGCCATCAAAAATGGCGACGAGGTGATCGGCTCCAGAACGCGCGTGAAAGTGGTGAAAAATAAAGTCGCTTCGCCGTTCAAACAGGCCGAGTTCGACATCATCTATGGTCATGGAATTTCCAGAGAGGGAGATCTGCTCGATATCGCCACCGAAAAAAACGTGATCGAAAAATCGGGAACATGGTTTGCTTTCAACGGCGAAAAAATCGGCCAGGGCCGCGAGAATGCGGTTGCAACCCTGAAGCAGAACGCCAAACTCTCGAAAGACGTGGAGAAGGCGTTTATGGCAACATTCGGTCTGGCCAAAATCGAACAGCAAATGGCCCCTGAAGGAAAACCGGCCGCTGGTAAAACTGTAGCCGCCAAGAAATAAGGGGGGAATATGAAAAACGAAGAACCTCTTACAAAAGAATTTTTTGCGGAGCAGATGGATAAGGTTTTTGAAACGATGGACTCCAACAAAAGAAGTTTGGAGAGGCAGATCGGAGCTCTACAGCAAGATACTAAAGAGCGGTTTGAGGGGGTTGATAGACGGGTTACAGGTGTAAATAAACAGTTTGAGGGTGTAAATCAAAGATTAGACAGGCTCGATATGAAAATCGAGGCGGTGCATGACAATCTCAAGATGACCAAGTGTGATGTTTCTGAAATGAAGCAGACTCTCAAGGAACATTCTCAACGTTTGGGTCGCGTTGAAAGTAAACTCGACCATGTCGTCGAAAAAGTCGATCAACACGATAAAGATATTGTCTTCTTGAAAGCCGCGGTGAACTGATGTCAAAAATAAAAGTAAATTTAAAAGAGGAATTGAGGGCCGACATCACCGTCGGCCCTCATCGTCTCATTGCCGATGAATCAAAAGAGAACGGCGGCACCGATGCCGGTCCCAATCCTTATAGCTATCTGGTTTCGGCGCTGGGGGCCTGCACCGCCATGACGCTGAAGATGTATGCCAAACACAAAAGCTGGCCACTGAAAGAAGTGACGGTAGAATTGGAACACAGCAAAGTGGAAGGCAAAGATCACATCTCCCGCCGCATGACTCTCACAGGAGACTTAAGCGAAGAACAGATCACCCGCCTGAAAGAAATCGCCCAAAAATGCCCGCTCTATAAAACTCTCACGACTGGGACAGTGATTGAGGATTTGTGAATTAAGAATTCGGCTTGATGGTTAAAAGAAGATCGCCCTGGTTGTAGTGATCTATTCTAGTGATACAGCCATCTTCTTCGGCCAGCAGGGTATGCAATTTGCCCAGGGTTTTGGCTGTAAAGAGTGGCGCTCCTTTTGAAATGCATTCTTTTCTTTCATTCACCTCCACATCCTGCGTGTTGGCGGCATAATAATTGTATTGTGTCGGTGTAAAATCTTTGAAGAATGCGTCAAAAAGTCGCAGGGCTCCTTCGGTATGGGTATTGCGGCGGGCGTCCATGTTGACCACATCCCCTCCTGCGGTCAAACGGACGGTTAAATAATCGGCACGTCCATCACTGTCGGCATCTTCCACAGTTATGCTGGAGATGTCGAAAGGGACAAAGGGGCGTGGGGTGTTGTGTGTCGTATTTCTGTCCCAAGCGAGAGCTGCTTCGACGACAGGATTGCTCCATGTGATTACTTGCGCTGTGTTTGCAGGCTCACCCGGATTGGCCACAAAGGATTTTGATTTTTCCAAACCCTCTGGAAAAACAAACTCTGCTTCGGAAAGCCGCATGGCATAATAGCCGGCCATGTGCTCGATGGCGCATTCCAAACCTTTTTCAATGGCTTCATGTTTTTTGCGGCCCGCTCTGGAAGTCGGGTTGGTTGTAATTGTCGGACCCGTGGAAAAACTTGCAAAAGCACCATCGCTGAAAGCATCAATAAAAAGTTCGTAGTCGTCTGAAAAATCGACGGCAGAAGGAGAAATTGTGATGGGTGAAGTCGGATTTTTTGAACCGGCATGCAATGTTCGTTCAAATGTTGTTCTGTATATTTTTGAGCCCTTCACTTCCTCAAGAACGTAGGTTTCATCCCATTGTGCCAGCTTTTCCGAATAAGGGGGATTGCCGCTGATTCTGTAATGAGTATTGTAAGGTGGATAGTGTCGGTCGAAGGCACAAGTGGTAATGCCCGGTATGATTCTTTGGTCGCCCATGGGCCTCCAATACTATATCAGCGGTCATTGTCAATAGGTCGTTGCTTCAAAAAAATTCTTCTTTGTCCTCTCAAAAATCGCACAGGCACTGCGAACTAAAAAATGAAGAAGCGTATGATCAAAAGCTGGAAGCGGGGGAGAAAAGTGGTATGAGGCGGCCTGTCGGAGGCAATTTTACATCCGGGATCCAAAAATAAAATTGCCGAGACCGGAGCACCCATTTTGGGTCGTCCCAAAATGAGGTGCGTCCCCGAATACCCTTTTCTCCCCCGCTTCCAGCTTTTGTCGGTATACGACGGTATTGCCTCCATTGTTGTAACAGACTTTATTTCATGTCATAAGCCCAAAACTATGCGCTCTTCTGAAATTCGTGAGCTATTTTTAAAATATTTTGAGAAGCAAAAACATACACGCGTGGCTAGTTCTTCGCTTATTCCTCACGACGATCCGACCCTTTATTTTACCAATGCCGGCATGGTGCAGTTTAAAGATGTTTTTTTGGGAGCAGAGAAGCGCTCTTATAATCGCGCAACCACGTCGCAGAAGTGCATGCGGGTCTCTGGCAAACACAATGATCTGGAAAATGTCGGTTACACGCCGCGCCACCACACTTTTTTTGAAATGCTCGGCAATTTTTCGTTCGGCGATTATTTTAAAAAAGAGGCAATCGCGTTTGCGTGGGAATTTTTGACCGATAAAAAGTGGCTAGGCTTGCCAGAAGAAAAACTCTGCATCACTGTTTTTGAAAAAGATGACGAGGCCGAAACACTCTGGCTGAAACATGTTCCCAAAGAGCGCATCTTTCGCTTGGGTGAAAAAGACAACTTCTGGTCGATGGGTGACACGGGCCCTTGCGGGCCTTGCACCGAGATTCACTGGGATTTTGGTTCCGGTCCTGTCACAAAAAAAGATCTGGAAACGGATAGATTTATGGAGATCTGGAACCTGGTCTTCATGCAATTCAACCGCTCGGCCGATGGCACGCTGACGCCGCTCCCCAAACCATCGGTTGATACCGGTATGGGGCTGGAGCGTTTGGCGTGTGTGTTGCAGGGGAAGAAAAATAATTGGGAGACCGATCTGTTTGCGCCGATCATTGAGACCATCCAAAAAATTTCAGGAGGTTCAGATGTCGTTGCCATGCGCGTGATTGCTGATCATGTGCGTGCGGCCACGTTTCTTATTGCCGATGGATTGTTCCCTTCGAATGAAGGCCGTGGATATGTGCTTCGACGCATTTTGCGACGGGCCATTCGTTACGGTCGCAAATTAGGAATGAACAAGCCGTTCTTTTTTAAAGTGGCGCAGACGGTGATGGATGAAATGGGGCCAGCTTATCCAGAGCTGGCACAACACGCGGCCATCATTGAAAAAGTGTTGAACAATGAAGAGACAAAGTTTCTGGAAACGCTCGACCGCGGCATCGATATTCTGGAAGAAGAATTTGAAGTGCTTGAAAAAACAAAAAATAAAATCATCCCCGGCGAAACCGTTTTCAAGCTCTATGATACCTTCGGTTTTCCCAAAGACTTGACCGACCTGATCGCGCGTGAGCGCGGATTCACCATCGACGAAAAAGGTTTTGAAGGGGCAATGGAGGCGCAACGCGAGCGGGCGCGTAAGGCGTGGAAGGGTTCCGGCGCCGTCAAGACCGAGCCGGTCTATCAGCAATTGAAGCAGGAGGGGATTAAAACAGATTTCATCGGCTATGAAAAAGAGAGCGGTGCCGGTGAAGTGGTTCGCCTGGTGAAAGCGGGAAAAATTGTGGGTGGCGCCAAAGCGGGCGAAGAGGTGCAACTCATCACCAGTGTCACCCCGTTTTATGCCGAGAGCGGCGGGCAGGTGGGCGACACCGGCCTGGCTTTGAAAGACGATCTCGAGATTCAGATTCTCGATACGCAAAAACCGTTCACCGATCTTTTTGTCCATCAGGTCAAAATTATTTCGGGCGAGTTGGAGCCGAAGCAGGTTGTGCAATTGCAAGTCGATCGCGAACGTCGCCAGAAAATCCGCTTGCATCACAGCGCCATGCATCTGATTCACCATGCCCTGCGGCAGATTTTGGGGACGCATGTGAAGCAGGCCGGTTCTTATCTGGATGACCGCTATCTGCGCTTCGATTTTTCCCATTTTTCCGCCATCACCGACGAACAGTTGGCCGACATTGAAGCGATGGTGAACAAAATGGTCGCACAAAACTTGAAAGTGGAAACACATGTTCTCCCGTATCCCGAGGCGATTGCACGTGGGGCCCTGGCTTATTTCGGCGAGAAGTATGGTGAGATTGTGCGCATGGTCGACATTGGCGGCGTCTCGAAAGAATTGTGCGGCGGCACGCACGTTCTGCAAACGGGTGAAATCGGAGTGATTAAAATCATGAAAGAGAGATCGGTGGCGAGTGGCGTGCGGCGCATCGAAGCGGTCTCCGGTCTGGCTGCGCAGGAATTTGCAAAGCAGAAGGAGAAGCATCTTCAAGAAGAGGGCCTGAAACAAAAACAGACCGAACTGAAAAAAGCCGATGCCAAAAAAGAAAAAGGTGGGCGCATTCAGCAAGCCCTCGATCGTTTTGATGTTCTGTCAGCACAGGCCAAAAACGTGAATGGAGTAAAAGTGCTTGCGGCAGAAGTGGAAGTGGAAAATCCGCAAGAGCTTCGCGACATAGCCGACATCTATAAACAGAAACTGGTCTCCGGCATTATTGTTCTTGGCGCTGATGCCGGTGGCAAAGCGGCACTGGTGGTGGTTGTCACACCAGATCTCACACAAAAATATTCGGCAGGAAACATCATGAAAAAATTGGCTCCGCTCGTCGGCGGCACCGGTGGCGGTCGCCCCGACATGGCCCAAGGCGGCGGGCCAGATGTCGATAAATTGTCAGAGGCGTTGTTAAAAATAGAGGAAATTATTCGCTAACATCCCAAAGGGGCTCCTTTGGGGTTAACCCTTCGGCTTCTCGCATAATCTCAAATACATCTTCGCACTCTCGTTTTCGGGGTCTTGTTTCAAAACAGACTCCCATTCTTTTTTGGCGTCTTTCAGTTTTGCCAATGAATAGTAGGTAACTCCCAGCTGGATGCGGGACATGACATAGCGGGGATCGTCTTTGGAGACGACTTTCAGCTCTTTCAGCGAATTTTCGAGCTGGCCATCTTCGCGCAATGCCACTCCCATTTTGGTGCGGATGTCGACATACGACGGATTCAACTCGAGTGCTTTTTTATATTCGGCCACCGCAAATTTATAGAGACCGATGGAGCGATACACGTCGCCCACTTCGGCGTGCATGTTGGAAAGTTTTCCTTTGAGGACCGGTTCAATCTCCTGCTTGGTGCCGTCTTCTTTTTTGGTGCGCAGATTGATGTAGAGTTTTTTGGCCTCGGGATAGCGTCCCAGATCGTTATATAAAACCGCCAGATTCAGCAGGGCTTCGGTGTAATAGGGGTTGATCTTCAGTGCCTCTTTGAAACAACTGATGGCCGATTCAAATTTTCCGTCGATGTGACAGATGACGCCCAGCATGTTGTGCACGTCGGCGTAGCGGCGGTTGTCATTCAAGACTTGTCGCAAGTAACGTTCCGCGCGACCATAGTCTTTGTTTTCGAAAGATTGTTTTCCCAGCTCGACCATCTCCTGAATGTTGTCCATTAAAACCTCCGATTTACTTTTTCACTGCCGCAAGATAGCGGTTTTGCGCCTTGGTTGTCCAGCGGTTCTTGGGGTATTGCTCCATCAAAAATTCAACCGCCTGTCTCGCCTCTTCGGTTCTTCCCAATTTAAGGTTGGCTTTCGTCATATTGTAGAGTGATTTGGGAACCAGACTCGAATCGGGATATTTCTGAACAAGCTCTTCAAAACGTGGGATGGAGGCGATGTATTGCCCCGTCCGATAGTAGAAATGACCCACATAAAAAATGCGCAGTGCCATTCGCTCCCTGGCGAGTTTGAGATATTTGACAATCCCCTCCTGATATATTCCACGAGGATTGGATTTGGACGCTGTTTCAAGCTGTTCAACAGCTTTGATCAGATATTGCTGATCCCGATCAATCGCTTTGGGGGCTTCTTTGAAATACGACAATCCGGCCCGAAAAAGGGCATAATCGACATCTGGGTGGGTCCGGTGGAGTTTGACAAAAGACAGATAACTATCGGCCGCCAGCAAAAACTGGTGCTGATTGAAATAGTTGTCGGCAATTCTTAACTCGGCCTCCTGTCCCTCTGCAGTCTGGGGAAATCGGGATTTGAAAATTTCCAGACACTCGACCGCCTTTTCATACTTCTTTTTTTGGGAGAGAAGGGTGCATTTTTTGATTTCGACTTCGGGCGCCTCGTTTCCAATATCAAAAGTCTGCTTGCCGCAGGCTGTCAGAGCGAAGAGAGAGAGAACCAAAAGAAGATGACGGGTCGGTTTGGACATAATGGGCGATAGTAAGATTATTTAATTTAAAGGTGCAATAGAAAATTTGTGTGAGAGGGTTGACGGGATTCCAGAAAGGAGTTAGAAAAGCAACCTTATGGATGATAAAAAGCTCCCACCGATCGACTTCATGACCTTCGTTTTTTCTCTGGCCGCATCGGCGCAGGTTCATTTGGGGTCGGTTCCAAATCCTTCCACCGGAAAGCCGGAAAAAAACATCACGCTCGCCAAACAAACGATTGATCTTTTGGGGGTGTTGGAGGAGAAGACCCGGGGCAATCTGACCCCGGAAGAGACAGAACTTTTAAAAAAGATTTTATCCGATTTGCGTCTGCAATTTTTGGAGGCAAGTAAATGAAAAAAATAATTTTTACATTGGTCAGTTTCTTGTTTCTCAATTCTGCCCACGCCGCCTGGTTCGACGGGCGCCCCACATCCTTTGCGGCGCTCGCTAAACAGGTCAAGCCGGCGGTGGTCAACATCTCCACCACCAAAACAGTCAAGCGTCAGCCGATGCGGGCCCCCAGATCCCCCTTTGGTCAGCAAGATCCTTTTGAGGAATTCCGCAGATTTTTTGAAGAGGGAGGCGGAGGGGGTGTGCCGCGTGAAGAGGAACAGCACAGTTTGGGGACCGGCTTCGTCATCAGCAAAGAGGGAGACATTCTTACCAATAATCATGTGGTGGGTGATGCCGATGAGATTATCGTGAAGCTGTCCGATGGAAGAAAGTTCAAGGCGAGCGTTGTCGGCAGGGATGAACGGAGCGATATCGCCATTATCAAAATTCAGGCCAAAGAATTATTGCCGTTTGCCAAATTGGGTGACTCTGATCTGGCAGAGCCTGGAGATTGGGTGATGGCGGTGGGCAACCCCTTTGGTTTTGAACATACGGTTACCGTTGGTGTTATCTCGGCCAAGGGGCGTGTGATTGGCGACGCCAAGGCCCCATTCGCCAAGTTTATCCAGACCGATGCCTCCATCAATCCCGGCAATTCCGGCGGACCTCTTTTCAATATCAACGGCGAAGTGATCGGTGTGAACACCATGATTTATGGCATGGGGACCGGTATCGGTTTTGCCATTCCGATCAATCTGGCCAAAGAAGAAATTCCCCAGTTGATCTCAAAAGGGAGTGTGACGAGAGGCTGGCTTGGCGTGCAGATCCAGCGTTTGACGCCGGAGCTGGCCGAGTCTTACGGTTTATTGCAGGAACAGGGGGCCCTGATAGGAAGCGTGTATCCCAGTTCCCCTGCCGAAAGCTCCGGTCTCAAGAGAGGCGACATTGTTGTGGAGTATGACGGAAAGAAAATTGAGGACCCGTTCGATTTGAGTGCCTATGTTGCGCAGGGCCCCATCGGCAAGGTGATCAAACTGAAAGTGTTGCGTCAGGGAAAAGAGATGATGCTGGAGGCAAAAATTGGCAAGCGACAGGAAGAAGAACAAGCCGCCGCGGCAAAACCGGAGGCGGGCAAGCCGGAAGCGGCATTGGATATTCTGGGAATGGCGGTTCGGGCCATCACTCCTGATGAGAGCCGTCGTCTCAATCTTCCGCCGGCACAGCAGGGTGGTGTGTTGATTGACCAGGTGCAACCCGGTTCTGCGGCCGAAGACCATGACATTCGCGCAGGGGATATTTTGCTGGAAATCAATGACACCAAAATTGGTACGGCGGCCGACTACGATCAGACGGTAAAAAAATTGAAAAAAGGTTCCATAGTCCGTCTGTTGGTGGGTCGCGGTCCCATGACCATATTCGTGGCGTTTAAAATTTAAAATATGAGGTTTCATGCGGTTTTCGAAGCAGATCGAGTTTGTACGGCGCTTGGTGCATGCCAAAGCCAGGCCCAAGCTTGTTCACGCCCTCGAAAAATTGGGACCCCTGCAGAGTTCCCGCATTTTGAAACAGCTGGAAGAGAGTGATCGCCAGCTTTTTTTTGAACTTCTCATCCCCCACGCTCTTCTCGACAAGATTTTGATGGAGCTTCCGGAAAACAGTCTCACCGAAATACTGCTCTCTCTTTCTGAATCCCAGCTTACCACCCTTCTTTATGGAATGCCGACCGACATGGCGTGGTCTTTTCTGCAACATCTTCCGTTGGAGGAACAAAACACCATCCTGGAAAGGTTGCCGCAGGACCAGCGCGACAAAATCGCCATGGTCTCACAGTTTCCCAAAGACAGCTGTGGGGAGATTATGCACCCCGAGGTGATGTCTGTGAGAATCTCGGTGTCAGTGGAAATCGCCATTCAGACGGTTCGCAAATCGGATCCGCATCTCAAGGTTTTTTATCTCTACGTTGTGGATGATGAGGGACATCTCTTGGGAACAGTTCCCCTGCGTTCTCTCATTCGTGAAGATCCGGCCAATCTGGTTTCGCAAGTGATGATTCCCAACCCGATTGCGGTGGAAGCCCTGCAACCGCGGCGCAAGGCGGCCCAGCTTGTGGCGCAGAACAAATTGCTGGCGGTGCCGGTCGTCGATGAAACGCATCATCTTCTGGGGGTCATCACGGTTGATGATGTAATCGACATTGTGCAGGAAGAGGCGACCGAAGAGATGTATCATCTGGCCGGTCTATCCAAAGACGATGGCATTTTTGCCCCGTGGTTAAAAACGGTTCGCAAGCGGCTGGCCTGGATGAGCATCAATCTTTTCACCGCCTTTTTGGCCGCCTGGGTAGTGGGTTTGTTTCAGGAGAGTATCTCCAAAGTGGTGGCGTTGGCGATCTTCATGCCGGTGGTGGCGGGAATGGGTGGCAATGGTGGCACGCAGGCGCTCACCGTCATGACCCGAGCATTGGCACTGGGTGAGGTGAGTGGGCGCGAGGTTTGGCGCGCGATGGGTAAAGAGATTTTTGTCGGCGGTAGTGTCGGCCTCTTCACCGGTTTTGTGACCGGTTTGATTGCTTGGATGTGGAAAGGTAATTTTTATCTCGGTCTTGTGCTGTGGCTGGCGATGATGCTCAACATGATGATCGCCGGTTTCGCTGGTAGTATTATTCCAATGACCTTGAGAGCTTTTCGACTCGACCCCGCTTTGGGTTCCGGTGTCATCGTCACCACTTTTACCGACGTTTGCGGCTTCATGAGTTTTCTTGGGTTGGCGACACTCTTTTTGAAATATCTGGTGTGAATACTTACTCGGGGGTAGGGGTGCAGTCGGGTTCGCAACCATCTGCGGGGTCTGTATTGCCATCATCACAGGTCTCTTCTCCATTGATATAGCCGTCTCCACAAACGGGCACCCGGCAGGTGTTTGTGCAGTTGCCTGAATCTTCATTGCTGGGGCCGCAACCGTAACACCATCCATCATTATCGTCCCAGTAGCAGGAGGCGACGCCGTTTCTTCCCTCGTTATAACCTTCCTCGCAGGCGGTTTGATCATCCGCAAATCCCTGACATCCCTCTGATCCCGAACCACCTCCAAAGACTGTGCGGGAGGTATCCCCCAGACATTCCGGTTGGCAGGATGTATTGCAACCATCTCCGTCTTCAGTATTGCCATCATCGCAATATTCGCCGGCGTCGGCGTCTATAACGCTATCTCCGCAAAAGGGGTTCAGACAATTCGCCTGACAGCCGTCTCCGTTATCTGTATTCCCGTCATCGCATTCCTCACCGGGGTGGAGCACGCTGTCGCCGCAAATTTCATTTTGGCAGGTGCTGTTGCAACCATCGTCATTGTCGGTGTTGCCGTCATCACATTGTTCGGCGCCGCCGTTGTTCACCGAGCCGTCGCCGCAGATTTCATTTTGGCAAGTACTGTTACAACCGTCACCTGAATTGGTGTTGTTGTCATCGCACTGTTCACCACAGAGCTCTTCCAGTGAACCATTGGCGCAGGGGGAGCCGCTGCTGGTGCATAAACCTTCGCCATTGCACTGATCGATGAGTGTGCAGGAATTCTCGTCGTCACAGGCACTCTCATTGGTTTCAAACTGGCAAGTGGCATTACAGCAATCACCATCGATCGTGTTGCCATCATCACACTGTTCACCTTCCTCCACCGCGCCGTTACCGCAAGTTGCGCGCACTTCTTCCGCAACGCAAGTCCCTTCCACGCAGATCTGACCTTTGGAGGGGCAGGGATTGTCTGCGGCACATTCCGGTGCCGGGGGGGATTCATTAGATGATGCGGAGGGCGGCAGACTCTGGCTTTCGGAAATTTTGGCTCCATTACCCTGCTGATCACAACTGCTTTCGAACGTGGTGGACTCCAAGTCATCTTCAATGGCTTTGCATGTGGAAATATCCACATCACGGGCATCCACCACTGCAAATCCCTCGTCTGCGGTGCAATCCCAACTGCGGGTGAATGGGATGACGGGCGTTGTTACGGAACCCGAAGATAATGCGGTATTATTGATAACATTAAAATGGTTTGTGCCTGATGAGGCGATAATGGTGGCCCCTTCTCCCGAGGCTCCGCTACTTGTCAGTTCAAAGGCTTCGGTGTCGTTCGCTGAAAAATTGCAGGAACCGTTTTGCGGTGCTGTAAAAGGATTGTTGGAGGCACTGACGGACTTGGTTTCGTCAAAGCTATTGTTGGGGCAAAGTGGCGTGTTTGTCGAGAATCCCAACTGTTCCAAAAGAACATTAGGGATTCCTGTGGAACTCGCTGAAAAGGCTGGAAAAATTCCGGTTACATCATACTTGGCGGCCCCGTTGGACTTGTCGAATTGGCAGGTCAAATGAGCCGTAAAATCGTTGTCACCCACGCCATTTTTGAAGGAACCGGTAACCTTGTTGATGCCGGATGTTTTGTTGGCTGTGAGGGCGCTGTTGCCGGAGCCGAACTGGCCGTTGAATGCCGAGGCAAAAGTGGCCGTGTCAAAATTGAAACCCGAAGCCGATTCGGAATAGTTGCCGATGTTGAAATCAAAACTCGACTGATCGGGTTCCGCCTGTCCCTCTTGCGGAAATTTGTTGATGATGGAGCCCGACACGGTGCCGCCGTCAACAGTCACATCAAAAGATATCACTTGGGATGGGGTGCTCGACTGGACTTGGCAAAGATCCATTTGAAAAGTGGTCACCAATCCTGAACGAAAATTGCCCAGACGCACCAGCATGGTTTCTTCACCCGCGAGAGTCATCTTATGATACCCAAACTTATCCTCCGGAATTTCCAGGTTTTTTGCCTTGCCGATGGTCTGCACATAGCAATTGTTGAGTTCGATCTGTTTTCCCTGATGCACCAACTCTTTTTTGATCTGGCGGCATTCGCAACCGGCTCTGGAAAAGGTTCCGGTTGTTCCGACCTGGGCCTTGCTCACATTCACGGATTTGGAGGTGCTCAAAGATTGTGCGACAGAGACGGCCCCGGCCGCAGAAATATAATTGCCGACATTAATGGAGGGAAGCCCCGACAGACTTTCAACTTTTGTTGCGGGTGTTATGGGAGTAGTGGTTGAAACCTCGGCACCACAGGTGATCTGTGAGAGGGCCAAAAGGGCCAAACCAAAATGGGTTATTCTCCGCATGGGGGTGTCCATACGCCCCATTGAAAGATGCTGTCAATATGTTTGATGTCGGGTTTCGATCAACCGGTTCATTCCAACCTTTGTTTCGCGTTTGAACATGGTGCAGTCTTAATATATTTTGTGTTGATTCATGGGAGGTTTTTTAACTATATCTTATCGAAGTCGCTGGCAGATTAAAGTAGCTGATAAAAAAATTGAACAAGTAAGCAACTTTTTTTGATACTCGCCGATAGCCTTTGTGAAGGTTATTTAACAAACAAGGAGGTTCTATGACTTACGATGGTATTCTTCCAGTAGGTAGAACGGTTGCCACATCCCGTTCGGTAGAAGAGAAATTGCGTGCCAGCCTATCCGATTTCAAATCTGCCAAAAAAGAATGCGTAGAAAAAGGGGATCAAGTTCCATGTGCATTGGCGAACGGGGCTTGGTCCGAAGTGGTAAAATTTACCAATCTCATCAACGGTGTTAAATAGATTTTCGAATCTAAACCCGGCCCGTTTTAAAAACGGCGCCGGGTTTTTCTTTTTAACTGCCCCAAAAAATATATCCTTCGCCTCCTCTTGAAATTGATATAAAACATTCCACCTGACCGATATGCGATCTGATCAATGGACACTCAAGGCGCAGGAGGCGTTTCAATCGGCGCAGAATCTTGCCTCCAAGAATCAGCAACAAGAAATTACACCTGAACATCTTCTTCTGGCTTTGATCGAACAGCCTGAAGGTTTAGCTCCATCGCTTCTGGGAAAAATCGGTTGCAACCTTTCTCTCCTCTCCAATGATTTGCAAAAGTCGATCGCTCTTTTGCCGCGTGTGGTCGGTGCGGGGGCGATGCAGGGTTATCTCTCTACAAATCTCAAAAAAGTTTTGGATCAGGCGGCCAAAGAGGCTGAGCAACTCAAAGACGATTATTTAAGTGTCGAACATTTTCTGTTGGCCATTGCAGACGCGAAGGCCATCAAGGGCGTTACGCGCGACATGGTTTTAAAGGCGCTCAAGGAGATTCGCGGCCCGCATCGCGTGACCGATCAGGATCCCGAAGGCAAAATGCAGGCGCTCAAAAAATATGGGCGCGATCTGACCGAAGTGGCCAAAAAGGGCAAACTCGATCCGGTGATCGGTCGCGATGAAGAGATTCGCCGCGTGATTCATGTGTTGAGCCGCCGCACCAAAAATAATCCGGTGCTGATCGGTGAACCGGGTGTCGGCAAAACCGCCATCGTCGAGGGGCTTGCACAGAGAATTGTTGCGGGCGATGTTCCCGAGACGCTCAAAGACAAACGATTGATCACGCTTGATCTGGCCGCTCTCATTGCCGGTGCCAAATATCGGGGTGAATTTGAAGATCGTCTGAAAGCGGTGCTCAAAGAAATTTCGGCCTCCGAAGGAAATATTATTTTGTTCATCGACGAATTGCACACGCTGGTCGGTGCGGGTGGGGCGGAGGGGGCGATGGATGCCTCCAACATGCTCAAGCCGGCGCTCGCGCGCGGTGAGTTGCATTGCATCGGCGCCACCACTTTGGATGAATTTCGAAAAAGGATTGAGAAAGATGCGGCACTCGAGCGCCGTTTTCAGCAGGTCTATGTTGGTGAACCATCCGTGGAAGATACGATTTCAATCTTGCGGGGCCTCAAAGAAAAATATGAGGTCCATCACGGCGTGCGCATTCAGGACAGCGCCATCATTGCGGCGGCAACCCTTTCGCATCGCTATATTGCCGACCGCTTTCTCCCCGACAAGGCGATCGATCTGATTGACGAATCGGCATCCAAGTTGAGAATCGAAATCGACAGCATGCCCTCCGAGATTGATGAACTTGAACGACGCATCATGCAACTCTCCATCGAGCGTGAGGCGCTCAAAAAAGAGAGCGACTCCGCCAGCGCGGGGCGGCTGAAAAATATCGAAAAAGAATTGGGCAATCTCAAAGACCAGTCGCAACAGTTGAAGGCCCACTGGATGCAGGAGAAAGACATCATCAAGCAGATTCGCGGTGTGAAAGAGCAGATCGAGCAGGCGGGGATCGATCAGGAAAAAGCCGAGCGCGAAGGCGATCTCAACACCGCCGCCGAATTAAAATACGGCATCATTCTGGAATTGGGAAAAAAGCTGGAGGGCTTTCAGAAAAAACTGGGCGATCTGCAGAAAACCCAAAAGATGCTGACCGAAGAGGTGACGGCGGAAGATATTGCCGAGGTCGTTTCCAAGTGGACCGGCATTCCGGTCACCCGCATGTTGGAGAGCGAAGTGCAAAAATTGTTGCACATGGAAGAAAAAATGAAGGAGCGTGTGGTCGGGCAGGAAGAGGCGCTCGAAAAAGTGGCGAATGCTGTGCGTCGTGCGCGTGCGGGGTTGAAAGACCCGCACCGGCCAATAGGCTCATTTATTTTTATGGGCCCCACCGGCGTTGGCAAAACCGAAACAGCGAGGGCGTTGGCTGAATTTTTATTTGATGATGAAAAGGCGATGGTGCGCATCGATATGAGTGAGTTCATGGAGAAACATTCTGTCGCGCGGTTGATCGGCGCCCCGCCCGGGTATGTCGGTTATGAAGAGGGTGGCTATTTAACAGAAGCCGTGCGGCGCAGACCCTATTGTGTATTGCTCTTGGACGAAATCGAAAAAGCGCATCCGGATGTTTTTAATATTTTGTTGCAGATTCTGGATGACGGCCGTTTGACGGATGGACAAGGGCGCACCGTCGACTTCACCAACTCGGTTGTGATTATGACCTCGAACGTAAAGGAAGAGGAATTTAAGACGATTTTTCGCCCCGAGTTTATTAATCGTGTGGATGACATTGTTGTTTTTAATGGGTTGAATGCAGAACACATCACGAAAATCGTCGATATCCAGATGCGCCACCTGCTCAAACTTTTGGAAGAGCGCAAAATTTCCATGGATCTCACACCCGCCGCCAAAAAATTCATCGCCGACCACGGCTACGACCCCGTCTACGGCGCCCGCCCCTTGAAACGCGCCATCCAGAAATATATCCAGGACCCGCTCGCCAACGAACTGCTCGCGGGCAAAATCAAAGAAGGTGCGCATCTCACAGCGGATTTGAAAGAAGGGAAAATTGTATTTGTCTAAATCCCGTTCATCCTCATCTAACTTCATCCAACAGCCGATCAATATCAGCGGGGGTCAGCGTCGTCCCCGGCATTTCCAACAGAGCGCGGATCTGGGTTAACAAACTTTCGGTCAGGGGAATAGTATCGCCTTGGATCCAGCGGGTGAGGGGTCTACATTTAGGTTGTTTGGAGAGTCCGGGAAGGCCGGTATCAATTGACAGTCTACCGCCAAAATGTCTGGCCACTTTTTTTCTGGTTTCCAGTAAAAGTCTTTTTTGAGCGGTGTCGTCTTCCTTGCCCCAGTCTTGCTCTTCAAAAATGGCCTCTTCTATGAAAGCCAGCGCCTCTTTTTCTTCCATTTTTAAATGCGCGGTCAGCAAAACTCTCACCTGCCTGTAAAACTCTTTGGTTGTGAGTTGAAAGGAAAATTGAATCTTTTCTCCCTTCAGCCATTGGGTGAGTGGGGCTGTTTCCCTTTGTCTCGGCAACTCATCGCCCATGTTCTTTAGAAGTTTGCCGCCAAAATGTATGGCTACTCTTTTTCGGGTTTCCAACAAAAGTCTTTTTTGATCGGTGTTGTCTTCTTTTTTCCAACCCTGTTCTTCAAATATGGCCTCTTCGATAAGGGCTAGTGCCTCTTTTTCTCCCATTTTTAAATGCGTCGTTAGCAAAATCCTTACCTCCCTGTAAAATTCTTGGGGTGTAGGGTTAGAAATGTTAAATTTAAACTTTCCCTTCAGCCAGCGGGCTAGGGGGGTTGTTTCCTTTTGTGCCGGTAACTCATCGCCCATGTTGTTTACCAGTTTGCCGCCAAAATGAATGGCTACTCTTTTTCGGGCTTCCAGCAGGAGTTGTTTTTTTTGGGTGTCGTTTTCCCTACTCCATCCCCGTTCTTCAAAAACCGCCTCTTCTATGAGAATTAGCGCCTCTTTTTCTTCCATTTTTAAATGTGCGATCAGCAAAACTCTTACCTGTCTGTAAAGCTCTTGGGCTGTGATCCTACTGGAAAATTGAATCTTTTCTCCCTTCAGCCATTGGGTGAGTGGGGCTGTTTCACTTTGTCCCGGCAACTCATCGCCCATGTTCTCTAGAAGTTTGCCGCCAAGATGGCGGGCCACACCGTTCCGGGCCCTCCAAAGAATGGCCTCTTGCGCCGTATCAGCTTTGTGTTCCCATTTTTCTCTCTCAAAGAGATGCTTCTCCATTCGCTCTATCCATTCCATATTTTTTTTGAGTCCGAAATAGAGCCGCAATCCAGTCCACATTTTTCTAAACTGTTGATCTCCCAATGTTCGGTTGGACAACTCTTCCAAACTTTGTCGGGCAATCACAATCTTCCGATCTCCCCAGCCGGCATCGCCCTCGATTACTATTTCACCCGATATTTTTCCCTCATTGGTTTCATACACAGCCAAGGCCCCCTCCAGCAGGGCGATGTCGGCATCGGTGACTTTTTCATCCTGTATTTCTCTCTCATCGTTGTAGATATCGACCAGCTCTTCTCTTTCCCGATACAGCAGTGTGGACATTCTTCTCAAAAACCAGCGCTTATTAGCCCATCCCTCTCCCCGAAGAATTTCCTGCATGGCTTCCAGTGGCAAACCCAGATCCATCGCCATCATTTCAACGTCTCTGTGATATTGTGTTTCCAGAATTTCCCATAATTTGGCCACGATCGGTTTGAGCAAAACATCCGCCGATGGTCGGATCGCTTTGACCTTTATCTTCATAAGGCGTCTGACCGATTTGCGCCGGATCCCTTTCCCTTCACGATCGACGGTGGTCACCACCGCTCCACTCATGGCATCAAACAATTCGCCCGCGTTGACGCCGGAAGTCCCCGGGATGCCGAGCAACTCACTGTAAAGCACCAGATGGTGTTCCATGGATTTGTATTCATCTTTCACATCAAAAAGAATTTTGGGCGGGTCTGACAAAAGACGCCCTTCGGGAGTCACTTCATCGGGGCCGCGGCGGTTGAGTCGTCCGCGCTCTTGTCCTTTTTTAAAACGTGAGAAGGTCGGTCTCGACCCGACCAGATGCGAAAACATGTAGAGGTCGCTCCCCTCATACCAGACATCGACATTGAAAACCGCTTCGATGATTCCCTCTTCGGTCATTTCAAGAATGGTTTGACGAAGAGCCGGGGAGGTCTGGCCCGAAACAACCACGGCAATGCCATCCGTTTTTCCATCTTGCCATGCCTGTTTTGTGCGTTCGAGTTCCTTTGGAGTAATTTTGCCGCGATCTTTTCCCAGAAGAGTCAGCTTTCTGTTTTTAAGTCCCTCGCCCGGTGTTCCAAAATATTTCAGATAATCTTCCGCCATCATGGCGGCATGTTTCAAATCGGCCGCAAAAAAGAGGGTTGCCTCCAACCTCTCTTTGCCGCTGGGGGAGGGCTTTAGACGTCGCAATCCTTTTTCTTCCAGCGCCCGGAATATATTTTTGTTTCTTTCCGGATGGCCGAGCAGAGTGGAGACAAGCTGGGCTATCGCAAAATCTTCGGCTTGTTGACTGACTTTAAGCTGGGTCAGTTCGATCCCCTTCACCGGCACCAGATAGGTTCTGGGGGTGACACCGGCGCGCATCAGAATGCTTTCGCGCAGGCGAAAAATATAGGGGCCCTCTCTCCCTGTCGGCGTTGCGGTGAAACCGAGGCGATAAAAATTGGGGGAAATGGCTCGCAACAATTCAATAACCATTTTCCAACTCTCTTTTGTTTTTCCACTTCCCAATTCCAGGTGATGAATTTCGTCCACAGCGGTCATGGCAATTTTTCCCGATGCTCCGAGTTCTGCTCGCATCTGCGATTCAAATGTTTTGCGCTGTGTCTCGGTATTGATGGAGGGAATGCTCACGACGATAATGTCGCCACTCAAATCTTTTTTATCCGCCTTGTATTCGGTTACTTTAAGGGGACGTGAAAAAGTTTTTTGAAAATAGTCCTGCAATAATTCCGACACTTCCAGATTTTGCGTATGAATCTGTTCTGTATGATTGAGAATGATCAATTTGTCCCCGATTTGAAAGGCTCCCTGCCGGATGGCTTCGGCAAAGCCGGCCACCATGATGCGGGTTTTGCCGCCGCCGGTTGGCAATGTGATGGTGCCATCGCCGTTATGCTCGTGCATTTGGCCTTCTCTCAATCTCAAGGCACCGCGAATTCTTTTGAGGGCCTCCTGTTGATGGGGTCTTAAAGACAAGCGGGAGCCGAACCCGACATCCTCGTTGACCAGTGCGGAGACAATCCCTTCTTCTGGTTTCGGTTTTTCTTTTTCCTGCAGGCCGGTGCGGGCCAGTCTTTCTGCCGGAAGATCTTCCGCAAATATTTCAGCGCCCAAAGTCAGCACCCGGTTGAGCAGAGTTTTTGCGCCGATCAAAATGTCGATACGATAATAATTTTTGTCTTTTCCGTGGGTCGATGGCAATGCCTCAACATGCACACGCCAGAACTGGAGTCGCTCCTGTGCCAACTCCATGCGTTTTTCATAGCGCCCGTTTTCATCCGCTGTCAGGGATTCCCTGATTGTTTCATGACGGCCCCGGACTCTGGCCAACTCTTTTTCAATCGTACTCAAAAGATCTTCGGGGGATGTTTTGGCATCGTCGAACGGAAGTTGTTGCGTGTAGGGAACGGTGGTGTCCCCATTTGCTTCTTCTGCGGCGGCGGTCCTGATAACGGGAATGGCGGAAGTTGCGTGTGCAAAGGTAGCATGTCTTTCCACGACGTGGGGAAGAGGAATTCCGTCCAGCCGGTGATTATTCGCAAAGAGGGAAGTCCCCAAAAATTGGGTCGGCACTTGTGCCAGAATATTCGCAAGGGCTCTGCTATTTCTTCGAAGTCTGTCGGCCAAGACCGCGCGTAAAAGACCTTCGTCCGGCAGATCCTCCACCTTTAAAGCCGCTTGAATCAAGGCGACGCCGGTGGCATCGATGGCCCCTTGTTCCAGCTGTAAGGCGAGGTTCGTTGCCGTTGTGAAGGTCAAAACCCCATTTAAAAGTGTGGCTCCCATTGTGTTGGGGTTATCGTCTCCTTTCAAAAAAAGTTGCTAAAAAAAATAAACCTGTGTAACCCTGCCCAACATGTCGATTTTGCACCTGAAAGCCCCCGCAAAAATCAATTTGTCTCTCCACATTCTCGGTCGCCGCGCAAACGGCTACCACGATCTCTCGATGATCATGGAGAAGGTGAGTCTGTGCGATGAAATCACTTTGGAGAAAATCGATTCAGGTATTGAGCTGGTCACTGGTCCCTGGCCTGCCCCCCGTAGGTCGGGGTCACTAGTCCCTGCTGTGCCCGGTCCAAAAGAAGAAAATTTAGCCTATAAATCCGCGGCTCTTCTACAAAACGTATCCGCTTCTTCCTGCGCTTCTTCCTGCGGTGTGCGCATCACTCTGACCAAAAATATTCCTATGGGGGGTGGTTTGGGCGGAGGCTCTTCCGATGCGGCGACAGTTCTAAAGGGGCTTAACACACTTTGGAACCTGAATTGGCCTCCCCAAAAACTGGCTGAAATAGGTGTCAAATTGGGGGCCGATGTCCCCTTCTTTATATACGATGGACCGGCTTTAGTTGAAGGGATTGGAGATGAAATCAAACCTTTAGATAAACTCCCTAACCTTTGGATTATTCTGGTGAATCCCGGTGTTCATGTGGCCACTCCCTGGGCCTATTCGGCATGGGATAACAGGCGGTCTGTGCAAAACGTATCCGCTTCTTCCTGCGAGCCGGGAAAGAATTTGACAGAGAAAAATCAAAGTGTTAGAAGCCGACACACTTTGGAAGAGGTTATTCAAGTTTTACATAACGATTTTGAATCAGTCGTGATCCCTGAATATCCTGAAATTCAAAGAGTGAAAGAAGCATTGCTGAAGGCCGGAGCCCTGGGCGCTTTGATGAGCGGCTCGGGCTCGACTGTTTTTGGTTTGTTTGAAACAAAAGAGACCAGAGACAACGCCGTCAACAAGATCGAAAAAAAGCCGGAGTGGCAGGTTTTCGCTGTTGATAATTGGGGCGTCGACAAGCGGTAAGTCAGCAGCCTTTGAAGCTGCCATCCCTGGTTCGAATCCAGGCGCCCCAACAGGGAGCGATGAGTTAAAGATAAAATGTATTCATACAAAAACATCAAAATTTTTTCGGGCAACGCCAATCCGGCTTTGGCAAAAGCCATCGCAGATTTTCTGGAATTGCCGATGGGCAAGGTTCTGGTGAAGCGCTTCAGTGATGGAGAGGTCTGGTGCGAAATTCAGGAAAACGTTCGCGGCATGGACACCTTCATTATCCAACCGACATCGAATCCCGCCAATGAAAATCTGATGGAAATGCTGGTGATGATCGACGCGTTGAAGCGCGCCTCCGCCGATCGGATCACCGCGGTCATTCCCTACTACGGCTATGCGAGGCAGGACCGCAAAGTGGCACCGCGCACACCGATCAGCGCCAAGCTCGTCGCCGATCTGCTCACTGCCGCCGGCGCCAACCGCGTTTTGTCACTCGATTTGCACGCCGGTCAGATTCAAGGCTTCTTCAATATTCCCGTCGACAATCTTTTTGCGATGCCGGTTTTTCTGAAATTCATGCAGGACAATCTCCAGGACAACGCTGTTGTGGTCGCACCCGATGCCGGTGCGGCCGAACGCGCACGCGCTTACGCCAAGCGTTTGGGATATCCTCTGGCGATGATCGACAAACGCCGTCCGCAACCCAACATCTCCGAAGTGATGCATGTGATCGGTGACGTGGCGGGAAAAAGGGCGATCATCATCGACGATCTCATCGACACCGGTGGCACTCTGACCCAGGCCGCCGAGGCGCTGGTGAAACAGGGAGCGAGCGAAGTTTATGGATGTTGCACGCACGCGGTGTTGTCGGGGCAGGCATTGGAAAAAATCAACAAATCTGTTTTGAAAAAAATGGTGGTGACCGATTCCATCACGCCCAAAGCGGAGATGCTCAAGTCGCCGAAGATCGAGGTTCTTTCGGTGGCGCCCCTTTTGGGTGAAGCAATTCGAAGAATTTATCATTCTGATTCTGTGTCGTCGTTATTTATTTAAATTCGTCAAAGGAGAAAAATATGGAACGCCTCAAATTATCAGCCGACAGTCGTGCAAAAGCGGGTAGCGGTCTTCCCGGCCTGCGCTCCAAGGGATTTGTTCCCGGAGTCCTTTATGGAAAAAAGAGAGAGCCATCTCTGCTGCAGGTCCCGGCGAGAGATCTGGAAAAGGCGACCATGACCGACGCCGGCTTCAACGCCATTTTTGAATTGACCATTGATGGAAAGGCGGAAGGGTTGGTTCGCATCCGTGAATATCAGGCGCATCCCATCAAAAGAAATTTTACCCATGTCGATTTTCAGGTGGTTGATCTTCAGCAAAAAGTCGAGGTCGAGGTTCCTATCCGTCTTGTCGGAAAATCGGAAGGGGTCAAAAAAGGCGGCGTGATTGAACAACAGCGCCGTACTTTGTATCTCAAATGTCTGGTTACCAATATTCCTGAACATATCGATATCGATATCTCCGCACTGGAAATTGGGCAGAACATTCATGCCAACGACATCAAACTGCCCGAAGGGGTTGAGTTTCCCCATGGCACAAATTTTACCGTTATCTCCGTGGTCCCTCCGACCAAGGAAGAGGAAGCGACTCCGGCAGCAGCGGTGGCAGCGGCAGGGGCGCCAGTGGCAGAGGGTGCAGAGGGAGCGGTAGCGGCACCAGCGGGCGGAGAGGCCAAAGAAGGAAAAGAAGCTGGCAAGGGCGAGAAAAAATAGAAATATTTTTGGGAGCGTTCATTGAAACTGATTGTCGGACTGGGAAACCCGGGAAGAGAATATGCCAACCATCGGCATAATATCGGACATTGGGTTGTTGACGGTCTGGCAAAAGAAAATCGCTGGAAGTGGGAAGAAGCCAGCAAATGGGCGCTGGAAGCATGGGGCGATCTCGAAAATGAAAATGTCTGGCTCGCAAAACCGCTGTCATACATGAATGTCAGTGGGGCTCCGGTAAAAGCTCTTTTGAAATTAAGGCAATTGACTCCCGAAGATCTGGTCGTCATTCATGATGATATGGATCTGGCACTGGGCAAAATGCGCTGGTCTATCGATTCCAGCCACGGGGGGCATAACGGGGTGCGCGCCATTATCGACGCGCTGGGAACAAAGGCTTTTTGCCGGTTGCGGTTGGGAGTGGGAAGACCTCCCTTGCATTCCGATCCGGCCGACTGGGTTCTTCAGGCTTTTATAAAAGATGATCTGTTTGCGGCAGAAAAAATGACGGTGGAGGCGATGAAATCGGTACATGATTTTTTGAAGCATGGTTTGGAGTGGGTACAGAACAAATATCATTGAAATAAAAAGGAGATGCACATGAGAGAATATGAAACGCTCTATGTCTTGAAAGCGATAACGCCTGAAAAAGAGGTTCAGGAGTTTGCAGATCGTCTTTCCAAAATGATCCAGCAGTTTGACGGGGAGATTTTATTCACCCGTCCCTGGGGCAAAAGGGGATTGGCCTTTCTGATGGAAAAAGAGAAGGAAGGCATCTATACCCACATTGATTATGTAGGGAACACCGAGTTGGTGGCCGAGTTGGAGCGCAATTTGAGACTCGATGAACGGGTGCTTCGCTTCATGACTATTTTGTTGCAGGACAATGTCGATCCGGCAAAAAGAAAACAGGAGCTCATAGACCAGGCTGAAGCGGCGGCACTTGCGGCGCTACAGCCGGCCGTGGCGGTTGGATAAAAAAACAGGAGAAGAATAATATGCCAAGAAGAAATTACGATAACAAATCCTCCGGTAGAGACGAAAGACGCTCTTATGGTGACAGCAAAGAGATGTTGCCATCGCGCAAGAGAATGTGTCGTTTTTGCGCCGACAAACAGCTGAAAATCGATTTCAAAGATGGAAAAGCCCTCAAGGCCTACATGAGCGAGAGGGAAAAAATCACTCCCGCCCGCATCACCGGCTTGTGTGCCTTTCATCAGCGCCGGATGACCGAGGCGATCAAACGGGCTCGCATTATGGGTTTGCTTCCGTTTTCCGCCAGCCAGCGCGAAACGATTTAATAAGGCAAAATAATCATGAATTCTGGTCCCAGACAGTTTGTTCAGGTTTTGTGGAGCGCTGTTTTGTGCGCGGTACTTTTCTTTAGTGGTTTTTTTGTTCTCTGGACGCCGCTGCCCCTGTTTCATTTGAGTTTGAAGACCCAAAAATCATCGTGGTTTTTGGCTTTGGGAGGCGCCTTTGTTTTAGCGGTTCTTTTTTATGTGTGGGCTGTTTCTGATTTGACGCAGGCCGGGATGGGACTCGCCTATTTTGGTTATTATCTTCTCATAGCCATTTTTTTGAGCCTGGGTGTCTGGAAAAAATGGAATCTGATTCGTCTGGGGGCCATCACCACTTTTGCGGTGACCACCATCGTTTTCTGGTCGGGGTTTTTGGGACAGACTTTTGGACTTGTCGACATACATGGCATGATGGTTGGCGCCATTCAGGAAATCTCCCAATTGCTGGATAAAATGGCGGCCAATTCTCCGGCGCAAACCGACAAGGTGGAGATGCTGACCATGGTGTCGCAGGCCAAACAATGGCTGGAGTGGATGCCCAAACTTCTCCCCTCCATGATTTTCACATTCACTCTGTTGGTGGTGGCGATCAATATCGGTTTTTTGGGCGTCATTTATCGGGTTCGCAAAGCGGTGAAGTGGGTCTGGGATTTCAGGCGTCTGGAGATTCCCTCTCTATGCATCTGGGGGGTTATCACTGCGGGCGCGCTCTTTTTTGTCGATGTCTATGTCTTGAAACGTGGATGGCCAAAAATTATCGCCCTCAACTTATTTGTGGCGGTAAGCGCAATCTATTTTATACAGGGTTTGAGCATCATGGCCTGGTTTTTAAAGCGTTATTCCCTCTTGTTTCGGTTCGGAATCTATGGTTTGTTGATTCTCTTTTTTCAGATGCTTGGGATGGTGGTGTTTGGTCTCGGTTTGGCGGATACCTGGTTTGATTTCAGAAAACTGCATAAAAAAATTACCAATGGAGGTTAATATGGAAGTGATTCTCAAAGAAGAGATCAAGAGTCTGGGCAAGGCTGGTGAAATCGTCAAAGTCAAAGAAGGCTATGCCAGAAATTTTCTTCTCCCCCGTGGCAAGGCTGTTCAGGCCGACAAGGGAAACTTGAAAGAACTGGAACACAACAAGAGGTCGGTGCAAGCAAGGCAAACCAAACTTAAAGGCGAATCGGAACAATTGGCGTCCAAATTGGCAAAAATTTCAGTTACGATCAAACGCGAAGTTGGAGAAGGAGACAAACTGTTTGGTTCTGTCACCAACAAGGATATTGCCGATGCCCTTCGCGAGGAAAAAGTCCTGCTCGACAAGCGCCAGATCGAACTGGTTACCCCGCTGAAAGAAATTGGCGAATTTGATGTGTCGGTCCGTCTTCATGCTGAAGTGACTGGAGTGTTGAAGGTGCGTGTCGTCAAAGGCTAAAAAAATATGGCGGATACCAACCTCAAACTGCCTCCGCAAAATCTTGAGGCCGAGCGTGCCGTTCTGGGTGGCATGCTCATCGACAACGATGCCATCAACCGTGCGATCGAACTCTTGGAACCCATCGACTTTTATCGCGATGCCCACGGCAAAATTTTTCAGGCCATTCTGGAACTCAACCAGGCCAATGAACCGGCCGACCTTTTGACTCTGGCCGATGTTTTAAGAAAAAACGGCCAGCTGGATGCCGTGGGGGGAGCCAGTTTTCTGGCAACTCTTGTGGACCAGACTCCCACCGCCGCACACATCGCCCACTACGCCAAAATAATCCGGGAAAAATCCATTTTGCGCCGCATGATCGAAGGTGCCACCGATATTGTCACCCGCGGTTACAGTGAAGAGACCCGCGTCGATGAATTTCTGGACAACGCCGAACGGATTATTTTTGATGTGGCAGGCCGCCAAGTCAAACAGAGCTTTGTTCCGGTGAAACAGGTGGTCAAATCTAGTTTTAAGCTGATCGAGCAACTCTATGAGAAAAAACAACTCGTGACCGGTGTTCCGACCGGCTACAAAGAGCTCGATATCATGACCGCCGGTTTTCAACCCTCCGACCTGATCATTATTGCAGGGAGGCCCAGTTCGGGTAAAACCGCTTTTTCTCTCAACATCATGGAGCATGCCGCCTGCGAAGCCAAATCTTCCTGCGCCATTTTTTCTCTCGAAATGTCGAAAGAGCAATTGGTTCAGCGTCTGCTCTGTTCCAAGGCGGAGGTCGATGCCTCCAAACTGCGCGGAGGATTTTTGGCCGAGAGCGATTGGCCCAAATTGACGCGTGCGGCCGGAATTCTGTCGGATTCAAAAATTTTCATCGAAGATTCGGCGATGCTCACCGTTCTGGAAATGCGTGCCAAGGCAAGACGTTTGAAAAAAGAGAGTGGACTCGATCTTCTGGTGGTCGATTATCTCCAGCTGATCCGCTCGCCCGGGCGCTTCGACAGCCGCGAGCGCGAAATTTCCGAAATTTCCAGAGGTTTGAAGGCTCTCGCCAAAGAATTGCATATTCCCGTTGTGGCCCTCTCCCAGCTCAATCGCGGCGTTGAAAATCGTCAGGACAAAAGACCGATGCTCTCCGATCTGCGTGAATCTGGCTCTATCGAGCAGGATGCCGATGTGGTGATGTTTAACTATCGTGATGAAATGTATAACACGGAAAGCCCCGATGCCGGCAAAGCGGAGGTCATCATCAGCAAGCAGAGAAACGGCCCCACCGGCAAAGTGATATTGGCCTTTCGCAATCAGTTTACGCGTTTTGATAATTTGGCCAAAGGCATGGATGAATATCTCCCTCCCATGGATCACCAGTCCAACGCCCCCGACCACGAAACCGACAATCCTTTTTAAAAGACACCGACAAAAGCTGGAAGCGGAGAAAAAAGGGTATTCAGGGACGTACCTCATTTGCGGGTCGGCCCGCCAATGGGTCCTCCGGTCTCGGCAATTTTGTTTTTGGATCCCGGATGAAAAATTGCCTCCGACAGGCCCTTCATACCACTTTTTTCTCCGCTCCCAGCTTTTGGGCATGCATTTTTTAAAATTATAAATTGTTCCATTCGAAAAAGTGCGCGCTCAAAAACTGGAAGTGGGAGGGGAGAAAAAAGTGGTATGAGGGGCGTCTCGGAAGACATTTTAACGGCCGGGATAAAAAATAAAATGTCTGAGAGGCGAGCTATAAATTTGGGTTTGACCCAAATTTAATAGCGTACCCGAATACCCTTTT
>JAUSII010000123.1 GCA_030648035.1 Deltaproteobacteria bacterium
GGCTTACCTGTCTTGACTATTCAAATCTCTTTGGCTATGGGAGGCCCTGGTTTGTTTTTTAAAACCGGGCCGCTAGCTCAGTTGGTAGAGCAGGTGACTCTTAATCACCGGGTCGCAGGTTCGATCCCTGCGCGGCCCACAGCCGGTTGAGTGAAAACTCAACCGGTTTTTTTATTTGCGTCCTACTCTGCCAGATGGGCATGGATGGCCATGGACCAGGCTTCATCAAATTCGACGGTGGCACCAAGAGCGCTGGCTCTGGCAATGCCCATATACATTTCTGTCTCGAGGATGTTTTTTCTTATTGCCGATTCTTCGGCCATTGTCATGGCGTTTTCATAGATCCCTTTGAACTGAATTCTTATTTCCTGAAAAGTAGACTCATATCGGCTGATCAGGCTGAGCGCCCGTTCCGGAACCGGAGTCAGAAAAGTCTCCTCCTTTTTTTCCTCTTTATTCAAAAAAGGCGGTGGTTGAAACATCATTTCGGATTCCGCCACCATAATGGGGATCAACCTCGTATCCTGGACCCACCGATTGAACCGGGCAGTGTAAAAATCAGGCTGGCCCGATATTTTTTCGGCGGCACAGAGCATTTGCGCCGCGGCAAAAACATTTTTCATATGAAGAAGCACCGTTTTCTGTTTTTCTTCGTCAACCATCTTGTGAAAAATTTCTCCCGCCACAATAATCCGTCCTGTTTTCAGCAATGCGTCAAATATCTGCATTACAAACGGCTCCATTTTGTCGGACCCCGCGAGATAGGCGATGAATTTTTCCCTGTCATCAACGAGAGAGGCCAGTTGTTCGGCAAAAACTACCGCCTCTTCAGAAGTAGCGGCAATACCGATCTCCCTGTTTTTCAAAAGTTCCGAACCATGCACAGCGCCAAAAAAGAAGACGCGGCTTCGAAGAGCCAAAACCATCATCCGGTTGAGATCATCCATCACCCTCTCTTTGCCATCGGCAAAAACAACCTCCTGCAGAGATGGGGGTTTTACAAATGATTTGAGGTCTCGCCTTGTCAGAACATGATTGACTTGGTCGGGGGCATCTTCTTTGGTCGGATCAAAAAGGGAAAGGTCGGATTCTTTTCGGTAGGGTATGGAGACCTTCGGAAGTCTAATCTCCGCCATAGATGGACTGGACTATAACTTTTTCATGCGGTCCTTGCAAGAGGTTGTAACGTTTTTTCCTCCAACATTTTTTTCAACTCTCTCAAACGTCTCATATCTTCATGCAACAGAAAGTTGTAGGCGCTTCTCCGATGTCGACGCGCCCAGCGGATACGCTCGGCCAAGGCATAATGTGCCAAAGCCAGCGATCCTAAAGCCCCCTCGTTATCCCCCCGCTCCATTCGCCACTCGGCCAACATCAGGAAGGTCTCAAGGATATTTGGATACCATCCGAACAGAGCACCCAAAACTTTTTCAGCCTCTTCATATCGCTCCTGATTAGCCAAAAAAGCAGCCTGCCCAAGCCATCCATAAAAAAACCTGGGGTATGCGCGGACAACATTTCTGTAAAAATCTTCGGGGGGTTTGTCCCTGCCATTCAATGGTTCATATTGCAGAAATTGGCACAAGATCATCTCGCTCCATGAAGAGCCCCGCACCACAGGCGGGGCATAACCGGCGGCGGAATAAAAATCGTGCGGCAAAAAAGTGAACTCTGGAGGACGATAAGGCTCAAAGATAAAAGGGGTATAACGGGATGCCAGAAGATTGACATGCCCCTCTGAAAAAAACGGGTGAAGCTCTATGCCAATCCTTCTTCCCAAATGGCCTGCCAACATGGCCATCGGATGACAAGCTCCATCAGCCTGTAATTTTCCAACACGTCCCAATAAAAAATCGCCCAGAAATGCGGGTGTTTTTTCCCCTTTAAAAGGCTCCAGTACACCCGATGCATTCTGTAGAAATTCCCGAATTTGAATCAGATTGAAAAAATAATCGAGGGCTTCTTCAGTGGTAATCCCCAGAATCAGTCCCGTTTCTTTGGCCGCTTTGACATAAGAGTCGACTCTCCCCCATTTTTCTTCTACAGAAACTGTTCTGGGATCGACCTTGTATAAATCGAATTCTTTTTCCAAACGAAGTACGATCCCCATCGCCCTGTTTCTGTCCCATGCGTTCAAAGTGGAAGATTCAATGGCGTTCTCCATGGCCAGCTCCATCTGAATTGCAAAACCCCCCTCGGTCACACGCTGAAGGTTTGCAAACTCTACCGGGTCCCCACCAAAAACCCCTGTTGCGATCTTTATTAGATAGGACCAGTCGATACCCTGGGCCACTTCAATGGCCTCCTCCGTTGAAAAAAGAACCGGCGCCCGATCGGCAAAGCGGTGTGCGGCATAAACTCCCCTTTGCAAAACTCCTTGGGGGAGTAGCCCTGCCTGTTGCACCAGAAAACCGCGCCAGGCTCTGACTTTTGACAAATCTCCGCCCTCCAGAGATCGCAAGACAGAACTTCCAGCCTCAAACAATTTGTCATTATCATCCGAGAAACGATCTGCCACCGCTATAATCCCCGAAGTGACAGCAGAGAGCTCACCAAGATCCGTCGTGGCGGCAATGGTATCGACTACCGCCAATGGACTTGTGGCGGCGACCAAAGGAGCTGTGAAAATAGAATTGAACATATCCTTAATCATTATCGGCAGATTCTCAAAAAAGTTGCTTGTAAAATCGCCGACCCCGCTGTTATAAGAGCCGCCTTATCATCCGGAGGTGTCATGAGCAACGGCGAAAAAGTTACCATCAAAGACGGCAAACTCAATATTCCAGACCATCCGATCATCCCTTTTATCGAAGGCGACGGGATCGGCATCGATATCTGGCCTGCCACACAGCACGTTCTGGATGGAGCTGTTGCAAAAGCCTTCGGGGGCAAGAAAAAAATTGTTTGGAAAGAGATTCTGGCGGGGGAAAAGGCCAATAAATTGACCGGCAATTGGCTTCCCGACGAAACCGTTCAAGCCATTCGCGACTATGTGGTGGCTATTAAAGGCCCACTCACCACACCGGTGGGGGGAGGCATTCGCTCCATTAACGTGGCGCTTCGCCAACTGCTTGATCTTTATGCCTGTATTCGCCCGGTCCGCTATTTTGAAGGGGTCCCCTCTCCGGTAAAAGAGCCGCAAAAATTAAACGTCGTGATTTTTCGCGAAAATACCGAAGATGTTTATGCCGGCATTGAATGGGCGGCCGGAAGTGTGGAGGCCGAAAAACTCCGCAATTTTCTGGTCCACGATATGAAGGCCAAAATCCGCGACGGCTCGGCGATCGGCATCAAACCGATGAGCCCCTTTGGAAGCAAGCGATTGGCCCGCATGGCGTTTGCCTATGCCAAAACGCAGCAACGCTCCCCCGTCACCATCGTCCACAAGGGAAACATCATGAAATTTACCGAAGGGGGATTTCGCCAGTGGAGTTATGAGGTGGCGGCAGAAGAATTTGGTGATGTGACCGTGACAGAAAATGCGCTGAAAGAAATGGGTGGTCAACTTCCCCCGGGGAAAATTCTGGTGAATGATCGCATTGCCGACGCCATGTTTCAGATGCTTCTCTTGCGTCCGACCGATTACAATATTATTTGTACTCCCAACCTGAACGGAGATTATCTCTCGGATGCTTGCGCCGCACAGGTTGGCGGTTTGGGAATGGCTCCTGGCGCCAACATCGGCGACGAAGCCGCCTGTTTTGAAGCCACCCACGGCACCGCACCGGTCCATGCGGGAAAAAACAAGGCCAACCCCACTTCCCTGATTCTCTCCGGCGTGATGATGCTGGAACATCTGGGCTGGAACAAGGCGGCCGACATGGTTGTGAAGGGGATCGAGAGAACCATCGCCCAAAAAACAGTGACCTATGATCTGGAAAGACAGATGAGCGGCGCCTCGCTGGTCAGTTGCTCACAATATGCCGAAAATATAGTGAAAAACATGGGGTGAAAGTGAAAATATGTAAAATATTTCTTTTGCTTTTGATCTTCAGTTTCTGTCTTCCCACTGTGGCGGAATCACTGGCCTCCGGTTCCGTTAGTGCAGACGACGCCTCCTCTTGTATCACTTACAAAGTAGAAGATTTTTCCAAATACAAGGCCGGACAATTTCCGACCGTTTTCAAAACATGGCCCTTCCAACGGGGCGATGCCCAAAAAGTTTATCATGTGCAGGAAGAAAGCGGCCAAAAATATCTGACCGCTTTTGACGATAAAGATTTATCGGAACAAATTTTTCGCGAGTTCAGCTGGAATATAAAATCACTTCCCTATTTCAAATGGAAATGGCGTGCCCGCACTCTTCCCAAAGGGGCGGCTGAAAACAACGGCGCCACCAACGATTCGGCCTGCGGTGTGTATGTTATCTTCGGAAAAACAAGCGGCACCGCACTCAAATTTGTCTGGTCGACCACGCTTGCCGTGGGCACCGTCATTGAAAGAAAACCGGGAGAGATGGCCATGCAGGTCTTGGAAAGCGGTTCGAAAAACATGAACAATTGGCAGAAAATGAGTGTGAATATTCCGGAGATTTATGAAAAGCTTCTCAAACACGGCATGAAACGAAACCCCACCGGCTTCGCATTACTCACAGATGGAAACGCCACACACTCCCCTGCCGCCTGCGATTACACCGATTTTGAGATTTCTTCAGGACCTTGAGGAAACGCCCAAATCCAAAAATAAAACGTCCAAACAAATCCCAAAAATAAAATCCCAATTTTGAATTTGGAGTTTTAGATTTGTTTGGGCGTTGGACGTTGGGATTTGGACGTTTCCTTACTGGCCGTCATCGCCGATCGCTTCAACGGGGCAGGATTCTTTGGCCTCTTTGGCTTGGGCTTCTTCTTCAGGAGTTTCGGGCTGTTTGTAGACGAAGGAATAGCCGCCATCGGGATGCTGTTTGAAATTATTGGGGGCGGTATCGCGGCAAAGATTGCAGTCGATGCACTGGTGATCGACGTAAAACTTTCCGGGCACGTTTTCAGCGACTTTGTCTTCTTTGGTAGCCATGATTGTGGGGCAACATAGCCAAATTCTTTTTTTTGTCAAGCGCGGCAGAAAAAGTCTTGCAATGCCCATTTGACGCAGATAAGAGGCAAACATGTTGCCGACACAAACCGTTGGAATCCCATTCTTAAGCACCCTTGCCACAACAAATCTGCAAGCACACCAGGCCCTTTTTGAAACACATACGGTGGGAGAATTCGCCGCCGCGCAAGATGAGGTGGGGGCATTGTTCAGCAACTTAAATCAGAACACCGGCATCGCGGCGGAACCTGGCTTAAGAAATTTTTTTTTGGAACTGGGAGTTCTCAATGGCCATCTCAAAGGAGATTTGTCCAGAACAGCGGGACCCGCACGCGTCTCTCTTCTACGAATGGAAGAGTGGAGCGCCCAACTCGACAGAAGTGAAAGAGAGCATCTCGCTGATCACGCCAGCGCATCGAGAAAAAGCATGAAATATGTTGCCGCAGATTCCGTGCGCGTTGTGAATCGAATGATGACCGGTGCAGTGGCGACTTTTGATTTTGAAAAAGGGTTTCTCACCATGCCGGCAAAATTCAGGGCTATTCGTGGCGACAGTTCCATGGATGTCATCGCGAAAAAAATGGATGTAGTACTCGACGAAGCTTTTGGCAAAGTGACAACGCCTTTGATGGTCATGAATGACTTTAAAGAAGGGCTTTCTCGCATTCACAACTTCTCTGATTTTTTCTCTTTCTTAAATCACGGTTTTTTTCTCTCTCCCATGCCTTGGTATCATCTCAATCGTGCGCGTTCCATTTCGTATCAAAATCCGTATGACATCAATTCGGACACGGAGATAGATCGGCACCGACAGGAGTTGGAAGAATATAAAAAAGGATTCTTCTTCTTTTTTGAGGCCTCCAGATCCTATCGTTTGGCAGAAACTTTGTTGGGCATGAAAAAAAACAGGGAGTCTCTTGAGACTTTTCTCCATAGCGCCAAACTTCTGGAAAAATATTATCCGGTTCATGCAGCGCTCGCCTATTTTCAGATGGCCCGCTTGATGGTCGATCCTGCGACAAGTGCCAAAAGGAAAAAATATTATTACCAGGCGGCCAATCTTCTGGAACAGAGCGGTTATCGCGGAGAACTCTTGAGAGCCTTGCGCTGGCAGGGTTTGATGGCTGAACCGCAGACGCAAACCGAAGCGTTGCGCGTTGCCTCCCAGAATGAAAAAAATCTTGCCGAAGAACTGATGCGCACCGGAGGCGGTTGGGAAACTTATGAAAAAGCCGCCATTCTTTATTTAAGCGCCGCTGAACATGTGTTGCAATCCGACGATCCCGATCGACAAACACGTCACGCCTTTCTTCGCGCAAAAGCCAAATATGCCGCCCGGCGTGCCACAGAGGGAACAAAATATTTAGGCAACGCCAATCTTCGGACAAAGGCGGTTTAACGGGCAGATCTCGCACTTTGGTTTTCTCGCTTCGCAAATTGCACGGCCGTGGAAGATGAGCAGAAGTCCAAAATCGGTCCAATCTTTTTTAGGCACAAGCTCCATCATTTCAAATTCAATTTTTTCCGGATCTGTTTTTTTCGTGAGCCCCAGACGATAGGTCAGGCGCTTGACATGCGTGTCGACAACAATGCCTGGGACTCCAAAGGCAACGCCCAGAATCACATTGGCAGTTTTTCTTCCGATGCCGGGGAG
The DNA here is from genome assembly GCA_030648035.1 of Deltaproteobacteria bacterium. Lineage (GTDB taxonomy): Bacteria > UBA10199 > UBA10199 > SPLOWO2-01-44-7 > SPLOWO2-01-44-7 > JAUSII01. Next base: position 6,686 of record JAUSII010000123.1, read on the forward strand.
AGCCACAAGCTCCTCAAGATTCTGTGGAATTTTTCCGTCATATTTTTCCATCAAAATCATCGAGAGATTTTTGATCGACTTCGCCTTGTTTTTATAAAAACCGGTGGAGTGAACTCGCGTTTCGATATCGGCAAGCGGAGCTTTTGCAAACGCCTTGGCATCGGAATATTTTTTAAAAAGTCCCGGCGTCACCATGTTGACCCGTTTGTCGGTGCACTGCGCCGACAAAATCGTCGCCACCGCCAGCTGAAACGGATTGTCATGATGCAGGGCGCATTCCACGTCGGGATATGTTTGCTTGAGGATAGGAAGAATTTTTTTAACCCGACCACTCAACGATTCAGCCACTGTTTCACCTCGTCTAATGTGCGTGTGTTTAAAATATTTTTTGCGGTGGCCCAGCCTTTGCGCGCGATGCCGACGCCGAATTTGAAATCGCTGATGCCGTGCACGCTGTGGGCGTCGGGGTTGATAACCAGCATCACCTTTTTCTCGAGGCAATAGGGAATGTGCCGCCAGTCGATATCGAGACGCATCGGGCTGGAATTGATCTCGATGGCGACACCGTGATCAGCGCAGGCGTTGATGACGTCGGTCATATTCACCGGATATCCCTCCCGCGCCAGCAACAGCCTCCCGGTCATGTGACCCAGAATACGCACATATTTATTTTTAATCGCCTTGATAATCCGCGCGGTCATCTCTTTTTCGGTCATCTTGAATTTGGAATGGATGGAGGCGACCACATAATCAAAAGTAGAGAGCACCGCATCACCCATATCGACAGTGCCGTCGGCCAGAATGTCAGCCTCGATCCCTTTAAAAATATGAACCCCTTTTATTTTTTTATTGAGACCGTCGATTTCCTTGAATTGTTCTTTCACGCGTTGTGGTGTGAGGCCACCGGCGTAGACCGCCGCCTGGCTATGGTCCGCTGTGCCATAATATTCAAAGCCCAGACTCTTGGCTTCCGTCACCATTTGTTCAATGGTTGCGGTCCCGTCGCTCCAGGTGGAGTGGCAGTGAAAAACGCCGCGAATGTCTTTAACCTCGACCAATTTTGGAATTTTATTTTCACGCGCCGCCTCAATCTCGCCCAAGCCCTCACGCAATTCCGGCGGAATATATTGAAGACCGAACTTTCCAAAAAGTTCCGCCTCATCTTTGCAGGGAATCCGCTTTTCGTTTTTATCGAAGAGGCCATATTCGTTCAACTTCCAACCTTTTTCCAGGGCCAGTTGACGCATGCGCACATTGTGTTCTTTGGAACCGGTAAAATGGTGGAGAGCGAACGGAAATGCATCGATGGTGACGCATCGCAAATCCGACTGCATACCTATCTTCAAAACGACCGAGGCTTTTGTTTCGCCGTGGGCCAATACCCTTTCCACCTGCGGTAGTTTTACAAAAGCATTCATCACCGGCTTGGGATTCTTGCTCGCGACTACAATATCAATATCGCCGACTATTTCTCTGCAACGCCGCAGACTGCCGGCAATGGCGGCCTGGAGAACCTTGGAGTTCTTTTCAATTTTCGGGAATATATTCTGGGCGGCCTCGATGGCTTGCGGATAGATAAATTTTCCCGCATGTTTTTTGATCTGGGCGATCCCCTCCATAATTTTTTGCTGGGTCTTTTCACCAAAGCCGGCGAGGTGGGCGATTTTTCCATGATGACAGCAGTGCTCCAGCGTTGTCACGTCGGTGACGTGTAGTTTTTCCCAAAGGACTTTGGCTTTTTTGGGGCCGACACCAGGAACCTTCATGATCTCAAAAACACCGGCGGGAATTTCTTTGAGCATTTTTTCGTATTCCTTGAGTCTGCCGGTCTTGTGGAGTTCCTCAATATGTTCGGCCAGATTTTTTCCGATCCCCTTGATTTCAATCAGCTGATTTTTTTTGATGAGTGCGCCCAAATCTTCCGTCAACCCACCCACAATCCGCGCGGCATTGGAATAAGCCCGCACCTTGAACGGATTCTCCCCCTTGATTTCCAGAATCTCCGCAATCTCTTCCAAAATTTGGGCTATTTGAGCTTTATCCATTTTATATTTGTCATTGCGAGGAGCGCAAGCGACGTGGCAATCCCATTAGCACCGGGATTGCTTCCCTGGCCTCCCTGCAGTCGGCAGGGCAGGCGCTACGCTCGCAATGACATCCTCACTTATGATACGGCTCCCCTTTCAAAATCGTGCAGGCTCTATAAATCTGCTCCAGCAAAACGACAAGGGCCAATTCGTGTTGCAGTGTCATTTTTGAGAGACCGAGCAACAGATTCCCCCTTTTTTTGATTTCCTCTTCAAATCCTTCGGCGGGACCAATAAAAAAAACAAGATTTTTGACCGAATGGAGTTTTTGCCCCTCCAGCCATTTGGCCCACTCCATCGAAGAAAACAATTTTCCCCGCTCATCCAATATAACCACCTGATCTTGCGGCTTTATTTTTTCCAGCCCCTCTTTTTGGGACTTCAAAACCACCATCTCCACAGGCAGATAGTGGCCTATTCTTTTGAGATACTCCTCCTGCAAAACCTTGACGGGCTTGAGGGAGAGCTTACCGACGGTGAATATTTTTATTTTCATGTTGAGAAACGGCATTATAGGTCAACCCTTAAAAAAGTCTCTTTATCTTTTTGCCATTTGGTATAGAAGGACCACATGTCGTCTGCCATTTCTG
>JAUSII010000016.1 GCA_030648035.1 Deltaproteobacteria bacterium
CTTTTTTCTCCCCCCACTTCCAGCTTTTGTCGGTGTCTTTTTTCCGCTCCCAGATTTTGTCGGTGTCTTTTTTCTGAAAGTCCGTTATAGTGAGGCCGTGGACCAAGATTCATTCAAAAAATTATTCGACAGTCACAAAGAAAAAATTTCCGAGGCTTGGATCAAACTCTCCGACGAGGATTTGAAGGAGATTCATGGGGATCTGGGGGTTTTTTTGAAAAAGATTTCCGTTCTCTACAAAATTCCCGACAAAACAATCCTCAAAGAACTGGACGCCGTTCAAAAAAACATCAAAGAGGGAATTCGCGGCGACTTCGCATTGAAACTCGATCCGAGAGAATAATTTTTAAGGATGGGCTTTTTGTGCAAGCTTTTCAAATAATCGTTTAGGTTCGTGGCTCAAACGTCTCTCCAGAGTGTTGGGCATTAGAAGTAGGTCGTGGCCCTTTCGGGTTCGCATTCTCTCGTGTTGTTTGAATTCAAGGTTCGTACGACCTCTAATCCACAACTGCAGAGATTTTGTACCACCTCCCAATGCCGGCGGCTTTTGCCTGGCTGGATAGCCCAGGCTTTGGTCACCCGTACTCTCATGAGATTTCCTATATCTTATAAGGTTTTTTCCTGGACTTGAGGGATGTTGCTTCCAACATCTCATACTCTTTCACCCTTGTTAAAAGACCCCTGCCCTAGGGTTTGGATCTTTCATGGATCGTAGAGTCTTGCTGTCGCCCCGGATAGTTTTCATCCATTACAGAATGAAAACTCCCTTTTTAGTTTTTATGTCCACTTGGCCCTCTATACTTTAAGAAACAGCAGGTCTTTAGTTCCGGTGCCCCCGCACAACAGGTGATATCGCTATTCCTTGTCGCGCAGTTCAAAACCTTTCAGCTCCAACCTTGCGGAGCAAGAGAAACTAGTCCGGCATGCCACCCCCTAAACGATTATTTCAAATGCTTTGTCAATGAACCCGAATTTGAACGAAGGCGTATAAATCATTTTTTCAAAACACCCGCAATATTATTTTGGAAGGTTGACCGCAAATGCAGGGATGACGCGGAAAAATTTTTATGAAATTCAGGGAAGAAATCTTTTGACGTCGTCCAGAAATATGGCGACAAACTTCATGCCGACGGCAAACCCGCAAAAGTAGCCAAAAAGACGATGGTATTGTTTCAAGAGGCTCACAATATAGTTATCGGCAGAACTCCAGAAAAGTTGCTTGCTAGTAGGGAGCGTCTTTGGCTTTGAAGAGGGATGTAGAATTGGCGGGGTTGAAACAGGGGGCATCTCTGAATCCATCCACAATGCCCCGCAGAAGAGATACGATGAAAGAGACTTCTGAAACCTGATAAATATCGACCTGATAAAGCGACTCTAATTGGGAGGGTGGGCCTTTTTCAACTTTGAGAATTAATTTTATGTTCTGATCACTACCTGTCAATGCCTCGGCGCAACGACGGGCCTGGGCGACGTGCCGATAAATCCCACCGAGTCTGCAATTTTGGTTGACCATTCTTTCTCCTTCTATTTCTATTATCGGCAGAACTTCAAAAAAGTTGCTTGCCCTGTGTATCCGGTTATTTTTTCTGCAATTTTGCCTTTAAAACCTTGGGGATGGGGACCGGTTTCATTTTATTGTAATCGAAATAGAGCTGGACGGTATAAGCCTCGGCCAGGAGTTTGCGGGTTGTGGCATCTTCGATGCGATAATCGAGGCGAAAGCTGGTGTTGCCGATGTGCGTCGTCGTCACGCGCACGATGAGTTCATCGTCCAGATACGCAGGAGCCTTATAATCACAATGGGCTGAAACGATGATGAACGGAATCGACTTGTAATCTTTGCCCTTTCCGGTCTGATTAAAGCCCAATTTTTTGCAGAACTCGACCCTCGCCTGTTCCATGAAAGAAAAGTAGCGGGCATGGTTCAAATGCTGGTGCATGTCGCAATCGCTGTAACGAACCTTGTCGCGATATATAAATTCTTTTTTGTCTTTCATTTTTTTTGGTTTATAGTGCCGGAATGCCTTTTTTTCAAGGAGTCTTTGGTAAAAATTACTATGAAGTGCATGGCGAGGGGTTGCCGGTCATTTTGATTCCCGGCATGGGGGCTTCTCATCAGGAGTGGTTTCAGCAGGTGCCGGTTTTAAGCAAAGACTTCAAAGTCATCACGATCGACAATGCCGGGTCCGGCAGATCGGTTCATCCCGACACCGAAATTTCCATCCCGCAGATGGCAGTAGATATCTCGCGATTGATAGATCATCTCAAACTCGACCGGGTGGTATTGGTCGGCTCTTCCATGGGGGGGTTGATCGCACAATGTTGTCTCGAAATTTTTCCCGACAAAATTGCCGGCGTGGTTCTGTCGGCCACGTTTGATCATGTCAATTCGCATATCATACAGGTCCTCTCCCCAATTCTGCGCAGTCGGCAATCGCCCAAAGTGCGGGTGCAAAACGTTTTGCCGCTGTTGGTGTCGAAGGATTTTATAAAAGAAAAACCGAAAATCGCCCGCCGCTATGTGACATTGGCCGAAAAATTCGCCCCACCCCGTGAGGTTCTGCAGAGACAGGTGCGCGCAGTCTTGAATTTCACCCCGCACCCTCCGCGCAAAACACCGACCCTGCCGATGATGATTCTGGTCGGAAGCGACGACACCATCACCACCCCCGCGATGGCAGAGTCACTGCATCACCGCTATCCGCAATCGAAACTCCATATTTTTGAGGGGGCGAGACATCTTCTGCATGTGGAGCGGGCGGAGGAGTTTAACAAAAAATTGCAGGCATTTTTGTTTGGGCGTTTGGATTTGGGCGTTGGACGTTACAAAGGTATCGGATCTAAATTGCCCCCCTCCTGAATATAAGTCATCGCCTCCACCGCCGCTTTGGCAACGCGGATGTTGGTGCAATAGGGAATTCCTTTTTCGAGGGCGGTGCGGCGAAGCTGATACGAGTCGGCGATCTGGGGTTTCAAGAGAGTCGTGTTGATAACGAGATGAATTTCGTTATTTTCCAGTGCCTCCACAATGTGCGGCGAACCCTCTTTGAGTTTGTTGATGGGCGATGATGCGACGCCGTTATCTTTCAAAAGAGCGTGCGTCCCCTTCGTCGTCACCAGCGCATATCCCAACGCTTTAAGCGAGCGGGCCAGTGCCACAATGTCGGCCTTGTCTTTGTCATGCACACTCAAAAATATTCTGGCCGGCGCTTTTGGAAAGGCCTGCCCGGCCGCAATCTGCGCTTTGGCAAAAGCCCCCGCAAAGGTGAGTCCCCTTCCCATCACCTCACCAATGGAGCACATCTCGGGAGAAAGCAACGTGTCGACACCGGGAAACTTGATAAAGGGAAAGACCGGAGATTTTACCGCAAAAAATTGGGGTTTTTTGGGCTCCTTCAACAAATCCTTTAACTTCTTCCCCGCCAAAACGCGGGCCGCCATTTTGGCCCACGGAATGCCGGTCGCCTTGGAAACAAACGGCACGGTGCGCGACGCACGCGGGTTCACCTCCAACACATAAACGGTTTCTCCCTGCACTGCGAACTGGATGTTCATCAGCCCCTTCACTCCCAATTCTTTCCCCAACATTTTTGTCTCTCTCTCGATTTCTGCGATGAGCGATGCAGAAAGAGTATGCGGCGGCAGACAGCAGGAGCTGTCACCAGAGTGGACCCCCGCCTCTTCAATATGCTCCATCACCCCTGCAATTTTTATCTCATCGCCGTCGCCGATCGCATCCACATCAACCTCGGTGGCCCCCTTCAAAAAATGATCGATCAAAACAGGATGACCGCCGGAGGCTTCAAACGCATCTTTCAAAAAAGAAGGGAGATCTTTTTCCTCATGCACAATCACCATCGCCCTCCCCCCGAGCACATACGAAGGACGGAGCAAAAGGGGAAAGCCGATTTCTTTGGCAAGAACGATCGCTTCTTCGGGAGAACTGGCGAGAGTACTGGGGGGCTGTTTTAATTCCAAATGATCGAGCAGGGCCTTGAATTTTTTTCGATCTTCCGCACGGTCGATGTTTTCCGCCGATGTTCCCAAGAGTGTGACTCCCGCCTTGTGCAAAGCCAGCGCCAGTTTAAGAGGCGTCTGCCCGCCAAACTGGGTCACCACGCCCGATGGTTTTTCTTTTTCCACAATGTGCATCACATCTTCAAAGGTGAGTGGTTCGAAATAGAGCCGGTCGGAAATATCGTAATCGGTCGAAACGGTTTCAGGATTGCAATTGACCATGATCGTCTCGAAACCGGCTTCGCGAAAGGCCATGCTCGCATGCACGCACGCATAATCAAACTCAATCCCCTGCCCGATGCGATTGGGCCCACTCCCCAGGATCATCACTTTGTTGGGATTGGAGGATGCCGGACATTCATCTTCCGTTTCACCGCGAGTGGAATACAAATAAGGCGTATGCGCCTCAAATTCAGCGGCGCAGGTGTCGACCATTTTATAAACCGGTTTCGTATCGGGGAGTTTTTCGCCCAGTGCCAAGTCGCGAATCGGATGGAGAAACCAGGGGTCGATGTTTGTGGCGGTGTGCACCTCTTCAACGCTCAACCCCTCGCGAAAACCCTGAGCGATCAGCCAAAGACGATCCGCCCGTGGAATAGAGAGCTCTTTTGCTGTCACCGGTGGCAGATCTTTGTCGGCAGATTTCTCCGCAAGATCTCTTCCACCAATCTCCAACGACCGCACCGCCTTCGCCAAAGACTCTTTGAACGTGCGCCCGATGGCCATCACCTCACCGACCGATTTCATCTGCGTTGTCAGAATATTTGGCGTGCGCGGAAATTTTTCAAAACTGAATCGGGGAATTTTGGTGACGACGTAATCGATCGATGGTTCAAACGAAGCCGGTGTTTTCTTGGTGATGTCGTTGGGGAGTTCGTCCAGCGTGTAGCCGACCGCCAGCTTGGCCGCAATTTTGGCGATGGGAAACCCGGTCGCCTTGGAGGCCAGCGCAGACGAGCGCGACACGCGCGGGTTGATTTCGATCATCATCTGCTCGCCATTTTTGGGATTCACCGCAAACTGGATGTTGCAACCGCCGGTGTCGACCCCGATGGCGCGAATGGCGAGAATGGCCGAGTCGCGCATCTGCTGATATTCCCGGTCGGTCAACGTCTGCGCGGGGGCCACGGTGATGCTGTCACCCGTGTGAACCCCCATCGGATCGAGATTTTCAATCGAGCAGATGATGACAACGTTGTCTTTGCAGTCGCGCATCACTTCAAGTTCAAATTCTTTCCAACCCTCCACCGATTTCTCGATCAAAATCTGTTTCACGGGGCTCAAAGAGAGACCCCACTTGGCCATATCTTCAAACTCATGCGCATGATGCGCAATGCTCCCCCCCATGCCGCCCAGCGTGAAGGCGGGACGAATCACCAGGGGAAAGCCGATCTGTTTGGCGACCGCGCGAGCCTCTTCCATCGTATGTGCAAAGCCGCTCTCCGGAACTTTGAGTCCGATCGATTGCATGCACTCTTTGAAAGCCTTGCGATCTTCCGCGCGATGAATCGCCTCGACCTTGGCACCGATCAGCTCGACATTAAATTTTTTGAGAACACCGGCGCGATCCAACTCCATCGCGAGATTGAGCGCCGTCTGCCCACCGACGGTCGGCAACAAGGCGTCGGGTTTTTCTTTTTCAATAATCTGAGTGAGACATTCCACCGTGAGCGGTTCGATATACGTCGCCGTGGCAAACTCCGGATCGGTCATGATGGTGGCCGGGTTGGAATTAACAAGCACCGTCTGATAGCCCTCTTGCATCAGCGCCTTGAGCGCCTGCGTCCCCGAATAATCAAACTCGCACGCCTGCCCAATCTGAATGGGGCCGGAGCCGATAACGAGAATCTTTTTTATGTCGATACGTTTAGGCATTGTTTAACCTGTCATTGCGAGGCCCCAAAGGGGCCGTGGCAATCCCGATTGCAACCGGGATTGCTTCGCTATGCTCGCAATGACACCGATTGCATCATTAATATAAACTCCCCAAAAATTCCCTTCGCATCATTGGGTCCCGGTGCCGCTTCGGGATGATATTGCACCGAAAGAATTGGCAACTTCTTGTGCCGAAAGCCCTCCACCGTTCCATCGTTCAAATTAATCTGTGTCATTTCCAAATCAGGCGGCCACAATGTCGGCGAAACGGCGAAGCCATGGTTTTGCGAAGTGATCAACACTTTTCCACTGGGCAAATCTTTCACCGGTTGATTGCCGCCGCGATGACCGAATTTTAATTTAAAAGTTCCCGCGCCCAGCGCGAGACTTAAAAATTGATGTCCAAGACAAATCCCCAAAATCGGAACCTGACCAATCAGACCATGAATATTGCGGATGATCTCCTGACACGCCGCCGGATCCCCCGGCCCATTGGAGAGCAATACGCCATCCGGTTTTTCCTGAAGCACCTCACGCGCAGGCGTGTGCGCCGGAACGACTTTCACCCGACAACCCCGCGCGGCCAACTCGCGCACCATGTTCAATTTAATTCCAAAATCATAAGCAATCACAAATTTTTTCACCGGCCCAACAGGCGGCAACATTTCATAAGGCTCCGCACAAGTAACCGCCGGCACCAGATTCTGCCCCGCCATAGACGGCATCTCCGCCGCCCGTTGAACCAATTCTTTGGGCGTTTGGATTTTGGATTTTGAATTTTCGGCGTGTAACACGCCGGCCATCGCTCCCTTCTCCCGAATATGCCGCACAATCTCACGCGTGGGCAAACCCTGCACCGCCACAATCCTGTGCTCTCGCAAATAATCGCCCAGACTCTGCGTCGCCCGCCAGTTGCTGTAATGTTCGCAATATTCCTTGACGATGAGCCCCGCCACCTGCGGTTTGGACGATTCAACATCTTCCGGATTAACACCGTAGTTGCCGATCATCGGATAGGTGAGAAGAACGATTTGCTGATGATAAGAAGGATCGGTCAGAATTTCCTGATAACCGGTGATGCTGGTATTAAAAACAACTTCGCCGCGGGTTTCCCCCTCAAATCCAAAAGACTCTCCCTCAAAGATTTCCCCATCGGCTAAAGCAAGATACGCGCGTGTCATTAAAGCGAAGCGACTATAATGAAAACAACCGTATTGCAAGAGCGGATTCTTTCAACAAGAAGCGGATACCTATTGCTCTCTGTTGTTATTTCGGAGTTAACCGGACCAAATCTTCGATGACACTGATGAGATTATCAGCGCCTTGCGCTTCGGCATGCTTCCTTACTGCCAATAAGTTGGCCCGTGTAGGAAGGCCCGCTCCAACGAAAAAAAGCCGCTTGGCAGATGCCAAAGAATTAAGGGCCTGATTTTTTCGGCGGCCTTCCAAACATGACTCGATCAGCCCTTCTGCCCGGCCAAAAAGGGTTTCGACATCGCTTTTATTGGAATTAGGAATAATACTTTCCAATAGTTTTCTAAAAAAAAGATAAAAATCTTCTTTCCGTTTAGTTCCAAACCTGGCTGTAATTTGCTCAAAGGCCAGAACAGTTTGGGCGACTGAATTTTGACCTCTATCTGTTTCAAGATTTAAATAAAATCGCTGAAATTTTGTAAGGACTCTTAAATATTCTTCATCAAATTCCGCATTGTAATCATAAAGGTCACGCAGATACCGCACTTGACCTATCTTCATCTCCAAAATAATTTTGCCTTTCTCATATTCCATCTGCCAATTGGCAAAAGAGATTAGCGGAAAAAGTGCTTCCAATAAAATGGAAACGGCCCCCTCTTCCCAAGTCACTCTCGCAACTGTTGTTGTTAACATAAGCTGGTATACGGTTTCATTCATCTCCCCTCTTTGAAACGCCTCTTTGGCACTTTCTATGAATGGTAATGGATCTTGACGGGGATGACTGGCCTGTTCTTTGAAATAAGCGATGAGCAGGTCAAAATCTTTAGGATAAACGCCCGGATCCTTTTGAGCGCCACCCCAATGTTTGAAAGAAGAGGCAAAGAGGCCCAAAGCCTTTGGAGAGACCCTTGCCAGCAAGTCGATAGCGGCGGCACGGTAATTCACAGACTGGTCAGGATTGCTCTCCAAACTTTTTACCATTGAGACAGCATCTGTATTGAATGTTATAGCGTCCGGATCGAGTGCAGCAAGGGTAGTCAGACTGCTGGCCAATGTTACCGCATCGGGCGCAAAAAGATCAGCTATTGCAAACAAGCGTGGGATCATACTTCAGTTATCGGCTGAATCTTCAAAAAGTTGCTTACAATTTTTAAGCCGCCATCTTCAGGGGCTTCAAGTGCATCGACAACTCGCAATGCAAAACATCGGCAATTTTGGCCAGCATTTTGAGCGTCAGATTCTGGTTGCCGTTTTCAATGCGGGAAACAACCGATTGGGCGGTTCCAATTTTTTCAGCCAGCTCGATTTGTGAATATCCGGCTTTCTCACGAAGACGGGCAATCATCACCCCGACATCGACGATAAAATGAGACTCTTCATAAGCCCTGGCAAAAGACTTCCTTTTCATTCTTTTGGAGAAAAACCCGACCACCGATTTTGTTTTCATAAATATGGTATATATCATATTTGCTATATGCGTAAAGCCAACTTTTTACATATAAGCAAATAGCGTGCCAAGTCAGATACCGATTATTGTGAGATAGGCAACTTGGATGACGGAAACGAGGCAGTTCCCCGACCGATTTAATGCACTTTTAAAAACCAGGAAAAAATTGCCCCACAATCAGCAAGAAGCGAAAGCCGTTTTGATGCTCATACGGGCTAAAATGAATCTCAAATGGATTTAAATTGAGTTATAAATATTAGGCTGATCAATATGTATCCGCTTCTTATTGACCAAACAGTGTGGCGGCGGAGGCGATGTGGCGCCAACCATGATCTTCCATTAACATTTTTCCGAAACCGGACAGATGCAATTGGCCCATGATTGCCAGCATGATCGGATCGGGTGGGTTGTTCATCATGTAAGTATCGGCATTACGAGCCATCGCGACTTCGCGGGGATTTTTTCTGTTTAAAACCAGGCCATAGAATGATGCAACAGAAACGATCAAACATCCTAATACCAAATTCATCCAAGAGCCAGCGATGCCTGTCAATAAATCTGCAAAATTGGCTATGTCGATCTTTAGTGCATCATTCGGAGCAGTTGAAGAGAGAAAACCGAATATCGATCCCAAAATGGAAAGTTCCAAAGATAAAACAAAAAAACTGGCAGATAAATATAAAAAATGTAGCCCATATATTTCAGGAGCAAAACCTATACGCCCCATCTCCAGTAAAACAGGGGAATGGCCCGCATTGACCGATTCAAAATGTTGTTCTTGTCCTATCAACGCACGCGCTTCAGCCATATCCAAGAAAACATCTCTTTCATAACCCGTTGCGCTCAGATGAACTTGCACCCTCATTCCGGATTCGGTCACAGCACCCTTTAAACATTTCTCAACCTCTTTTTTTAACCGATCCTGTCGCACCCGATTCAAATATTCTACTCCAACTGCATCAATGGCGCTTACACAAGTCTTGCGAGTAATGACGCGAAATATGTTCAAAGGATAATATGTTCCAAAATAATCGGTCGACTCATATTCTTCCGGCTTCGTATTTTCAATCCCGCGCAAGGGAAAAACCTGAACAACTTTTTGCGCTGCTCTGGCTGTCTTTTTAGTTTTAACATGCTCCTCCCCCTGCGCCACAATCACTCGCCCTGCTTTTTCATAAATATCAAAAGGGTGAGTGTTGGGGGCGAGCCGATAGAGATCCTTGAGAGAAGCAAATTGTTCGGCACCAAGGCTGATGCCGGAATCGCCGATGGCAACAGGATCTGCCACAGGCAAAGCCGCCGCACTTTGTGCCGCATTGAGAGAAGCGGCGGAGACCAGACTGCATTCAATTCCAAGGGTGGCCATACTCTAATTATCGGTTGAAGTTGAAAAAAGTTGCTTCACATCATGTATTCGGCACACCCGGGGGTGGTTGGCATTCCGGTTTTGGTTCGAAGACCCTTTCGAAATCTCGAACGACAGGAAAGTTCACAGCGGGAGAATCTACAGAAACAAAACTTTCCCGCTCCAAGTCACCCTCTTGATAATTAATTCTCATCTTTTCCGGCATCGGATCGCAGTCCCAGCTTTCAAAATAAACGGCCAAAGAACGCCCCGTCGCTGTCTCCACCGCGCGATAGGTTTTCAAATGATCATCATCCATGTCTTGAACCAGTTCAAAACCGTCTATGGGAGGACCGCAACGAAAATAATCGACCATCTGGTGGATGAAAAATATTTGCAGATAAAGCATTTTCTCCCACTCCTTCTGTTCGTCGGATGAAGCCTCTGTGCCGTTTAAAATATTCGAAAACAATTTTGCATTGGGAAGAAAATTAAATTTGCACGCCCCAAACACCCCTCGTATCTCCTGTTCATTCGTTCCAAAAAAATCATCGATTATTTCGGAACCTTCATAAAAACTGGCCCGCAATTGCTGTAAACCATTTGGCAAATATTGGGGATGCGACGATATTGGGTTTGGTTCTGCCAAACAATTGCCCCAGGTCGCCTGCACATTGCCACTCCCCCCCAGCTCCGGGACCAAATTCCTGGCCAACGCCTGACAGGCATCGGTGGAACTTAACTGCTCAACCCCCCAGGAAGTTTTGACAAGACACCAGTTTCCCTCTTCAAGAGCAAACCGCATTTTAGAAAATGGCTCTAATCGACTTGTCATATAGACTCCTTTAAAAATAATTTCTGCCCATCGCCAACATATTTCCAACCCCACTTTTTTGTGAGGAGACTGGAGTAGCCCAACAGATGTGCCGACCCCATGATAGAAAGCATGATCGGATAGGGAGGATTGGCGCACATGAAAGCATCACTGTTACGCGCCATGGTGACATCACGATCGAATTTTTCAGTGACCAGATGCCAATAATAAGGAGCCACACCGAGACCAAAAGCTAAAAGACCTACATATGCAGACCCCAGGGCCATTTCACTCGATCTCCAAATATTTACCGGAAAAAGAAACAGAATACCTCCTGCTATGAGAAAAAAGGATGCGTTCAAGAGATGATCCATCACAGTTTTTTTATGGCCCAATTCCAACAACACCAAGGGAAAACCGCGGCCAAAAATATCTGCCACTCTATTTTCATCCACCTCTTCACCTGCCAGATAGAGAGCTGTGGATGGATCCAGAGAAATTTTTCTGACGTAACCCGAAGTGACTATTGTCAATAAAGTATTTTGATCATGGGAAAGAGTCCCAGATCGCAGATCATCAGCCAGAATCTTTCTAAACTCCATCTGGTCGTCTCGACCCGGATATTCCAGAATAGCCGCATGAATGCCACTGCCAAAACGATATCTGGCAATTTTTGCAACAACTTTCGCACAATCTGGTGAAGATATCTTTGGAGGTTTGGCATTCAATCCTTTTTCAGTGACACCGTGAAGTTCAACCCCCTTCAAAGGAAAAGCCCTCACCACACGTTGCATAACCGTGGCCTCTGTTTCATTTTTATAGTGCGTCTCACCCAACGCAATAATCCCCCTGCCGTCTTTTTCAAAAACAGCGATGGGATGAACATCACCCGTTTCTGCCGTCATCAGATAGAGAGAAGTGAATTGCTCCTGGGTCAACTGCAATGCGGAATTACCAATAGCAAGCGCAGGCAAAGTTGTCGGCAGGCAAGTCATGCAGGATTTATCGGCTGACCCTCAAAAAAGTTGCCTAATAAATCCACCGTCCAAACCGGTGCCAACGGACGATGTCGGGGAGAGGTTGATCCCAGTTAAACGAAAGCCAGATGAACATCGCCTGGCCTTTGACGTTTTCGCGCGGGACGAAACCCCATTCTCTGGAGTCGGCACTGTTGTCGCGATTGTCGCCCATCACAAAATAATGGTCGAGGGGGACGGTGAAGGAGGTGTCGCTAAAGCGGGCCGATTCATACTGTGCCAGATGATTCACCTCTCCCAGATGCTCCTTGAAAAAATGATAATCCTGCCAGCCGGGAAAGAGGGTCAGTTTTTTATAGGGACCGGGGGGGAGAACAAACATCTGATCGGCATCTTTGGGATCTTTATCAAAAGTGATCGGCTCTTTGGAAACGAGCTCTCCGTTCACATACACATTTTCTCTATCGACACGCACCGTGTCGCCGGGCAAGCCCACCACCCGTTTGATGAAATCGAGTTTTTCATCTTTGGGATAAATAAAAACAATCACCTCTCCCCTTTTGGGGTCTCTTCCATTCCAGATGCGGCTTTTGGTGAACGGAACGCGCAGACCATAAATAAATTTGTTCACAAAAATCTGGTCGCCAATCAGCAGAGTCGGCACCATCGATGCGGATGGGATTTTGAAAGGCTCCAGCACAAACGCCCGAATCGAGAGGGCCACCAACAGCGCTATGCCAATCGACTCCACTGTTTCCAAAAATTTGCTTTTCTTTTTCATATTCATATTTTTTTCCCCACCAAGTACCAAGTACCATCGCACTATCGCACTATTTTACTTTCAATACGCTCAAAAAAGCCTCTTGCGGAATCTCCACACTCCCCACCCTCTTCATCCGCTTTTTTCCCTCTTTCTGTTTATCCAATAGTTTGCGTTTGCGACTCACATCGCCGCCGTAACATTTGGATGTCACATCTTTGCGCAGGGCCTTTACCGTTTCCCGCGCCACAATCTTGCCGCCGATAGCCGCCTGAATCGCGATTTCAAACTGCTGGCGGGGGATCAACTCCTTGAGCTTTGACGCCAACTCTCTTCCTTTATAATAGGCATGCTCCTTGTGAACGATGCACGAAAGGGCATCAACCTGTTCGGCATTGATGAGAATGTTGAGTTTGATCAATTCTCCCGGCTCATACCCGACAATACTGTAATCGAGCGAGGCATAACCTTTGCTCACCGACTTGAGCTGATCATAAAACCCGAACATCATTTCACCAAACGGAATGTGATAGGTGATGAGCATCCGGTCCGTTCCAAAATATTGAATCTGTTCCTGACGTCCGCGCACACCTTCACACAATTTAAAAATGGCCCCCACCGCTGTGGAAGGGGTGTGAATATGAACTTTTGCATACGGTTCCAAAACGGTGTCGATATATTGCGTTTCGGGAAGCTTGGCCGGGTTGTCGACCAGAAGTGTTTCCCCCGCCGTCGTCAAAACCTGATAAACCACAGTCGGCGCGGTGGTGATGAGAGAAAGGGCATACTCCCTTTCCAATCTCTCCTGAATAATTTCCATGTGGAGTGATCCCAGAAAACCGCACCGAAAACCAAACCCCAATGCAAGTGATGTCTCCGGTTCAAAGGTGAACGAGGCGTCATTCAATTTTAATTTGCCGAGTGCTGTTTTCAGCTCTTCATACTGATCGGTGTCGGTTGGATAGAGACCCGCAAAAACCATCGGCTTGATTTCCTTGAAACCGGGAAGCGCCTTTTCTGCCGGGGTATTGGCGTCGGTCACCGTGTCCCCCACGCGCGTATCGCTGACCTCTTTGATGTTGGCGATGACAAAACCGACTTCGCCCGATCCCAGTTCCTGCACCACCGTCGGTTTCGGCGCAAAAACTCCCAGCTTCAAAACGGAAAAATTTTTACCGACATTCATTAATCGAATCTGTTGCCCTGTTTTCAAAACGCCATCGAACACGCGCACCAACATCACCACGCCCTGATAACTGTCGAACCAGCTATCCATGATGAGGGCCCGCGGGGGGGCATCCAGATCGCCATGGGGACAGGGAAGTTCCTTCACAATTTTTTCAAAAATCTCTTCGACCCCTTTTCCCGTTTTGCCGCTCGCCTCTGTCGCATCGCTGGCATCGATGGCCAGAACATCTTCAAATTCCTTGCGCACGCGCGCGGGATCGGAGCTGGGAAGATCGACCTTGTTGATGACCGGCAGAAGAGTGAGCCCCTGCTCCATCGCCATCAGGGCATTCGCCACCGTCTGCGCCTCTACCCCCTGCGTGGCATCGACCAACAGCACCGCCCCTTCGCAAGCGGCCAGACTTCGCGAGACCTCATAATAAAAATCGACATGCCCCGGCGTATCGATGAGATTAAATTCATATTCCTCACCGTTTTTGGCGACATATTTCAGGCGAACCGTCTGCGCCTTGATGGTGATGCCGCGCTCCCGCTCCAGATCCATCTGGTCGAGAAACTGCGAACGCATCTCCCGATCGCTGATGGCCCCCGTCTTCTGCAAAAAACGGTCGGCCAAAGTCGACTTGCCATGATCGATGTGGGCGATAATACAAAAATTGCGAATGTGTTTTTGGTCCATGATTTTAGTTTTTACCGCCCGCACTGCTAACAATATTCGATTAAAAGAACAAGCACACAGTCTTCTCCGCCGCCCACCGTCAAAATCTTCCGCGTGGTGGAGAAAAAAGAGGTATGGGGGGCATACCCGAATATCTTCTTTCTCTCCACGCCTTCATTTTCTGTCGATACTTCGATTGATTATCCGCCAACGCGATAGAATTATTGCTCTCTTCAGAAAATTTGTTAGAATCTTCGTTTAAGGGAAGAGGTTGGATTGGGGGATAAAATGTTTTTGCGTTACATCTGGCCACTGCCTCTTCTCCTTTTCTTTTTCCTGTCCAACTTCGGCTGGGCGCAATCCAAAAAAGAATATTGTTTCGACGCGATCGGCAGACAATGTGCCACCCCGGAAAAAAATAAGGGGAATGCCGTTTCTCCTTTTAATATGGCCACCTGCTCCAAAGTGGAGAAAGGCAAAGCGAATTTCTGGATTTCACCTGGCAGGATTGAACACGACAACGGCTGTGCGCAATAGCCAAAAAAAGGAGATTTTATGGAAAATAGCCCGCAAGAAGGAAAAAAGATGCAGATGTTAAGGAATGTGGTGACCTGGCTCTTCATCATTGCAGTCGGCGTTCCCAGTCTTATCGGGCTGACAAAAAAAGTCTGGCAATGGACCCATCCGGGTCACACACAGAACGTAGCCATCACCTATCTTCAGCAGATCGGTCCTTTGGCTGAAAAAACAGGGGTCATTCTGAATGAGATGGCCCCTCTTTTTCAAAATGCCGCGAATACACCAAAAGAAAAACTGGTGGCCAAGGTGATTCAATCCAGGGAGCAACTGATGGAGGTCAATAAAGAGGCCCTGGCGATTTCACCGCCGCAGGAAATGCAACAGATCAACCGGCAATTTCTGGATTCACTGGACAATTATGTAAAGGCTTTCCAACTGGCGGAAAGAGGGATTCAAAATGACAGCGATGCGGAAATCAATCAGTCGGCCGAACTGTTGATCAAGGGCTCCAATCAGATGAAATCGGTTTCAGAGGAAAGTCTCAAAATGGCAGAGTAAAAAATGCGACGCACTTTTATTTTAATATTTTTCCTCTTCTTCTCCCTTGTTTCGCAGGTGTGGGCGATGAAAACGGCGGAACAACTGAAAAAAGAGATCGATGATCTGAAAGGCAACCCCGCAGGATTGGGACAGACCTTGGGACAGGCACAAAATCTTCTCAACAATGCCGCCAACGGCATCGACGGCGTGATTGCCGAATTAAAAAGGCGCGGCGTCACGGAGGAAGAGATTCAAAAAGTGGTTCAGGCGGTCGGTGTCGATCCCAGAACGATTGCAAACAACATCCGCGGCGTCGCCAACAATGTCCCCACATCTTACGAGGGATTCTTGAATTTTCGCGAACAATTGAAAGCACAGATAAAAGAGCTGAATGATTCAAAAACCAATATCGAGCGCGAAGCCAGCAAAGAGAGAGACGCTGTGCGAAGAATCACGGCAGAGATTGAAAAAATAGAGTCTAGTAAGCGTTCAAAAGAAAACACTCTCAATGATCTTGCTCGTGGGCTGGAAGAAGTAAGAGGCAAATGTATTGGAAGCATACCGGCGAGTGCATGGGAACGAATGGCCATGTGTGCCTTGGTCCCCTATGGTCATCTGAATTTTGCCCTGAATGCGGCAATCTATAATACAGGGATTGTAGCCGACGCGGGGAATATCGGCATACAAAAACTGCTACTGATCTATCCCAAAGCCATTGTTGATTTGAATGATATCAAAGCGCGACCCTACGGCCTTGGCCTGGAGGTTTTGCAAGTGCAGTTTGACGCCATCAATAGCGCCATCGACAAAATAGATCGCGAGGTGGCCCAAAAAAAGAAAGATTATCTCTGCAAGGATAGAGACCGCGGGACAGCGGGCGGATGGGTCGGTGAATATTTCAACAACAAAACTTTGAGTGGCGAACCGCTCATCATTAAAAGAGAGAACTTTTTGATGCTGTCGGAAAATTGGAAGACCGGAAATGTCAAAGCCCATAATTGGGAATATTCGGCAAATCCAGTAACAGGTTCAGACACCTTTGAGTGCGGTATGAACGCCGACAATTGGTCGGCCAGATGGCAATATAAAATAACAAGTGATGGCGGCGTTCACAAATTCACAACCACGACCGACGACGGTGTTCGACTTTGGGTGAATGGAATAAAAATCATCGATGACTGGCGCGATCATGCTCCCACAACCCATACGGTCACGGTTCCCCTTCCTGAAGGAAATATCCCGTTAAAAGTCGAATTCTATGACAGCACACACGGCGCCATGATCGACTTGCGGGTGGAATCCATTCCCGGATGTGCGACGGTCCGATCAGGATATATACCGATGGATCATTGGAAAGGGGAATATTTTGCCAACAAAGATTTGCAGGGGGCTCCATCCATGATTAAAGACGACGGGGCCGCCTTCCTCAATTTCGACTGGGGAAATGTAAGCCCCAATGCGGCATGTTCTCTTCCGGCTGATAACTGGTCGGTCAAATGGACAAGAGCTGTTCCCTTTGAAAACAAAACCTATCGCTTCAAGGTAACCACCGATGACGGCATGCGACTTTATGTCGACGGCATTCGCAAAATAGATCAATGGAAAATGCAGGCCCCCACCGATTATTTTGTCGATGTGCCTCTGACCGCCGGCAATCATACGATCAAAATCGAATACTACGACAGCGGATGGGGAGCCACGGCTAAAGTTTCATGGGAATTAGCCCCCAATTGCAATGCCACTGTCCCCGCCGGTCATTGGAAAGGGGAATATTTTAACAATGTGACGATGAGTGGGACGCCGATTCTCACAAGAGATGACGGTTCTACAACGCTTAATTTCAATTGGCAGATGGCCAGCCCCAACATTGAATGCGGCGTCAATACTGATAATTGGTCTACACGTTGGACAAGAAGTGCTCCATTTGAAAACAAGACCTATGTTTTTACAGCCACCACCGATGACGGCATGCGTGTCTACGTGGATGGCGTGCAGAAAATCAACGAGTGGAAAATGCAAGGGCCGACAACTTACACGGCGAATGTGCCGATGACCGCCGGCAATCATACGATCAAAGTCGAATACTACGACAGCGGATGGGGAGCCACGGCCAAGCTCGATTGGCGCGCTATAGCAGGCCCGACTCCCACTCCGTCTCCGCCACCCGTTGTTGCCCCACCGCCTCAAGCCGCACCGGCCCCTCGGCCAAGACCTACTCCTCCACGGCGATATGGAGAAAGAATCCAGCGAGGCAGTGCAGAGGGGATGATTCCTTTGCCGCCACCGCCGCCGCCATCCGAGGTACAAAATTCGGGAACTTCACCCACTCAACTTCCGTCGGAAACTTCGCCAACAAAGTTGCCGCAGGAAGAGCCGACCCCGGTGAGACCGCCGCAGGTTGAAGAAGCCACGCCTAAATGCGACCGAGGCACTTGGAGCGCAACTTTTGGAAGATGTATGGAAGAGAAACCGGTGGAAGAAACAAAACCGCAAGATTGTGAACGGGGAACTTGGAGTCCAACATTAAAAATATGCGTGGAATAAACAAAGGGGGAATGATGAAAAAAATATTTTGGGTTTTTGCCATTCTATTGTCGGCTCTTTTTTCGACGGAATCGGCGTTTGCACGTTGCCAATATTGGGGTCCACCGATCAATCAGTATCGCTGTTTGCCAGATAAGCCGGGGCAAGCGGTTTCAAAGAAGAAAGGAACGGCATCCGATAATCCGGCAAAGCCCGCCGGCGGATGCAGTCAGCTCGATCTTACCATCAGCTGTGCGGCTTCGGGGAGCGCCGTGGATTGGGCGAATACCTGCTCTCTCGATTGCGGCGATGGAAACCGTTATGATGCCCTGGCAGTACAGCAGGACAAGACAACGTTGAAGTGTTGGCATCGCGAAGTGCCACCCAATAGATCGTGCAGCGTGAGCGTCGGTTCAGGATTTGATTCAAAGGTGGTAGGGTCGGTGCAAACCCGGGGATCGTGCAAACAACTTTTGCACGGCCAGTGTGCCTGGTAGATTATTTTATTCGTTGGTGACCACGAATCCATCGACTTCCTGATCGGACTGCAGATTTTTGAGATACGATGAGGCTTCTTCTTTATTTTGAAATCCGCCCAGCCGCACGCGATACCAGCGACCTCTTCCGGGAATATCGGCCGAAACGAGCCAGGCCTTCTCCCCTTTCTTTTTCCAGTAGTCGACCATCGTGTGCGCTTCGTCAGCATTGGGATACGACCCCACCTGCACTGAAAACGGCGCTGTCGGAGCGGTCTGAACAACCGGTTCTTGTTTGGGGGCGGCGGTAATCACCGGCTCCTCTTTGGGTGGAGAGGCTTCAACAGTGGGCCTGGGTGCGGCGGTGACCGGCGTCGGCGCTGTTTTCCAATCTGATTTTTCACGCGGCGGCAAAGGACGGGTTCTCCCGGCGCTGTCTTCCAGCATTTCGGCCACGCGTTGTTTCAAGTCGGGAGAAGATGATTTCTGCAAAAGATCTTTGGCCATGGCCTTGATCTCGGGGTCCTGCATGGTGGAGACGACATTCGCATCTGTTGATGTCACCCTGGGCAGGCCCTCGGGCTCCGCGACCGCAACAGGCAGGGGTTTTTTGACCCCCAACAATTCGTCACCGTAACGGGCGCCCAGATAAAAAATAAAAAAAAGGGTGAAAATTTCAAGAACAAGAATGGTGAAAAACTGGCCGAAGGTGAAGCGGCAGAAATAGTTCGATTCTTTTTTGTTATAATGCGCCGGCAACATCTTTTGACTCCATCCTTTCCGGTGCGGAAATTCCCAAAATTCTTAAGGCATTTTGTAACACAATCCCGATATTTTTCAAGAGATACAATTTGGCCATTGTTCGTGCCGGGTTTTCCATATCCACCACGCGATAGCGGGTGTCGTGTTTGGCCTGCGAATAATAAGATTGAAACTGCCTGGCCAGCTCCAGGCAATAAAACGCCACCAGATGCACCGACAATTCCTTTGCCGCACGCGCGAGCATGTCCGGAAAGGACAGCAATTGCCGGGCCAGCATTTTTTCTTCGGGAAGATCAAGAAGAGTGAGATCTACATTTTTGAAATCTGGTTTTATTTTCTGTTCCAGGGCTTTTGCAAAAATGCTGGAGATGCGGGCAAAGGCATATTGGATATAGAACACCGGATTTTCAGAAGTTTCTTTTTTGGCCAGCTCCAGATCAAAATCGAGCGGCGAACTGGCGGAGCGTTGCAGAAAGAAATAGCGCGCCACATCGCGGCCCACTTCCCCGAGCAGATCATCCATTGTAATCATTTTGCCCGCCCGCTTCGACATTTTGACCAGCACCTCGCCTTCCATCAGGTTCACCTGCTGGATAATCAGCACGGTCAACTGGTCCGGATTAAATCCAAATGCCGCCACCGCCGCCTTGGTGCGGGCGACATAACCGTGATGATCGGGGCCGAGCAGGTCGATGGCCCAGTCAAACCCGCGCGCAAATTTGTCGCCGTGATAGGCGATGTCGGAGGCGAAATAGGAATATTCCCCGTCCTGTTTTTTGACCACGCGATCTTTGTCGTCGCCAAAAGGGATCGAGCTGAAAAAAAGGGCCCCCTCTTTTTCATAAAGATGTCCCCCCTTCTCCAACTTCTTCAGCGCTTTTTCGATCATCCCCTTTTCGATCAGCTCTTTTTGCGAAAACCATTTGTCAAACGTGACTCCAAAATTTTCCAAACTTTTTTTCTGCCAGGCGATCATATATTTCAGACCGAGAGTTTTTAATTGTTCCAAAGAATATTTTTTCTTTGTGTCCGCGAGAGTCTCTGCAAAAGTTTTGAGATATTCTCCCTGATACCCTTCAGGCGGAATCACCCCTTCTTCCCCACGCGCCTCAAGAAGACGCGCCTCGATGGAGCGGGCGAAGAGTTCAATCTGGTTGCCAACATCGTTGACATAGAATTCGCGTTTGGGTTTGTAGCCGACTGTTTTCAGAAGACTGGCCAGCGCATCTCCCACTGCCGCGGCCCTGGCGCTGACAATATTGAGTGGTCCGGTCGGATTGGCGCTGACAAATTCGAGAAGCACGTTTTTGCCGCCGCCAACGAAGCTCTCTCCAAACTTCTCCCCCTCTTTCAAAATTATTTTCAAAGCTTCAAAATAGGCGTGAGGTTGAATATGAAAATTGATGTAGCCCGCCCCAGCTACTTCCGCTTTTATAATCCAGTCGGGCAGTCCCTCCATATTTTCAAGAAGCATCTGGGCCACCACGCGCGGCGGTTTCCCTGCTTCTTTGGCCAACAGAAAGGCGACGTTTGTCGCAACATCGCCATGCTCTGGTTGTTTGGGCGCACTCCATTCGGGCTCGACTGTTTTCAATCCCGAGTTCTGGATCGATTTTAAAATAAAAGGTTTTAGGCTTTCCTCAAAAATCATT
>JAUSII010000124.1 GCA_030648035.1 Deltaproteobacteria bacterium
GGTGTGAATACGAACATCGCTTTCCTCATTGACGTTATCGCGCATGCGGATTTTACCGCCGGAAAGACATATACGGACTTTATCCCCAAATTTTTTAAAGATTGGAAACCCAGGCGTGAGCGGCAGGATCTGGCCCTCGCCTGCGCCGAGTATCGCCGCGCGCACGCGACATCTTTCGGCGCAGGCCCGCGCGCCGCTAAAGGCCGCGGCTACGAACCGTGGAAAGAGACAGGCCCGTTCGAGATAGGGGCGGGCGCATGACGGTTTACACGTCAGGCGAAGAAAAATTTGAAGTAGAATTTAAAAAAGAGGGCGTATCCGTGAACGGCAGGGAAACCGCCCGCGGCGTCACTTTTGAACAATTGCCGGGAGAAGGGCTGCTGATAAAGCTCGGGGATTCCGCGCTTCCGGCTTTTGTCTGTGTCTGTTGGTTGCAGTTAAATCTTGTCTTTATGCGGAAAAATGCTATACACGCGACCTTCAATAACAACCTTATTAAGGAGGATGTATGTTTACGAAAGCAGTAGCACTTTTTGTTTTGGGATCTCTTTCAATTATGGGCGGCAATGCCTGGGCCGAAAATGCACCGGCACCCAAGCTCAAGTTCGGCATGGTTGATTTTCAGAAGGCCATCAATGAATCTACTGACGGCAAAAAAGCGGAACAATCCATGAATGCCGCCGTTGCTGAAAAAAAGAAGAAATTTGATATTCTCAAAAACGAACTCGATGTGGCCAAACAGGATTTTGAAAAACAGCGTCTCGTTTTGAGCGGTCAGCCTTTGCAGGATAAACAGTTGGCCCTTCAGAAAAAATTGATGCAGGTGGAACAGACCGGCGCCACTTATGAGCAGGAGTTGTCGAACAAGAAAGCCGAATCGTTGAAGAAAATTTTGACCGGTTTGCAAACGGTGGTTCAGGGTATTGGTCAAAAAGAGGGTTACACCTTAATATTTGAAAAATCGCAGGGGGGAGTTTTGTTTTCGGCTGGTGCTGAAGACATCACAGATCGTGTGATCAAAGAGTATAACGCCGCACCTGCAAAATAAAAAAGGATCATGGCGCTATCTGCTAAGCTTTTGGATGTTCTTGTCTGTCCGCAATGCAAGGGAAAGCTGGCCCAGGTGGAAGGGGGCCAGGGTCTCTTTTGCAATCGCTGTCAGTTGAAGTATCCCGTTCGTGAAGGCATTCCCGTCATGTTGGTGGAAGAGGCTCATGACATGCGCGCCAAGTCGGGTGCATCGTCGGCGCCTGTCTCTTCCCGTGCTCCGGTTCGCACTCCAACGCAATCAACAACTTCTTCTTCTCCTACCTCAGCAAAACGGGTCCGCTTTCGTGTCTTATCGGGTCCCGATGCCCAGACAGAATTTGATCTGCAAATTGGCTATTGCAGGGCCATGGGGCGCGCCGTCGGCGATGTCAACAAAACCACTGTCATGAATGTCGATTGGGCTCTTTCTCTGGACGACGAAACAAAAGGTCTTGTGCTCCAATACATTGCCCAGCAGTTTCGCAAGCCGCAACCCAAGTCGGAGACCAACGGCAGTTTGCCAAATGATCAGCTGGGTGCTTTTCGCAGAGGTCCCGATATTGTTTTAAAAGACCAGACTCTCTCCCGTTTGCACGCGATGATTTTTTCTGATGAATTGGGTATCGGCATTCTTGATCTGGTGAGCAAGAACGGCACCTTTGTAAATGGCGAAGAAATCGAATCGCGCCTGCTGAAAAAGGGCGATACGATCGAATTGGGCGAAACCAAAATAGTGTTTGAGGGCTAGTGCGATGGTACTTGGTACTTAGAAAATCGCACCAAAAAAAATATGAAATCCATGACCGGGTATGGGGCTTCCAGTGGCAAGGTTGGAAAAGGGCGTCTCTACATCGAAGTAAAAACCATCAACCATCGTTATTGCGAAATCAGCTTGAGAGTTCCCCCGCGTATGGGCTCGCTGGAAGGGCGTGTGCGGGAATATATTCAAAGCCGTCTCAAACGGGGAAAGATCGATGTTTTTCTGAAAGAACTTGATCCCGTTTTTGGCGGCACAGAATTGACACTCAATGTTGAGCTGGCCAGAAAATATCAGACCGCGATCCGGCGCCTGCAAAAAGAACTCAAACTCTCCGGTGAGGCCGACCCGCTCTCTTTGATGGGGATTGATCATTTCATCCATTCCCGCGAAAAAGAGGGAAACTATGCCAGCTATTGGAAATCGGTTCAGAAGATTCTGGCGGAATCCCTGACACAGCTTGAAAAAATGCGTTCACAGGAAGGCCAGCACCTTTTGAAAGACCAGCAAAAACGGCTCAAGGCTTTGGAGGGTTGGCTTCATAAAATTGAGATGCGCTCTGCTCAAAATGCCAGGGGGCGTCGCACAGTTCAAATCGCCAACCCATCCAGTGGTAATATGGAAACGAATATGGCGGTGGATAAAATGGATATCACCGAAGAAACAATCCGTCTAAAAAGTCATGCCAAACAATATGCGAAACTGTTGCAGAGCTCAGAACCGGTTGGGCGCAAACTCGATTTTTTGATCCAGGAGATGCATCGGGAGATCAATACCATTGGAGCTAAAGCGGCCGACGCTGATGTTTCCGGCTTTGTTGTCGATTGCAAGTCTCTGTTGGAAAATTTGCGCGAACAAATTCAGAACCTGGAATAAAAAAACATGAAGGGACAACTCATTATTATTTCTGCGCCATCGGGAACCGGCAAGACCTCGGTCATTCGCCGTTTTCTGGCCACCCATTCCAATATGCTCCACTCGATTTCCTGCACAACGCGTCCCATGCGTACGGGAGAAATCGACGGCAAAGATTATCATTTTATCGATGAAGAGACTTTTAAAAAAAGAATCGCACAAAATGAATTTGCCGAGTGGGCCAATGTGCACAATTGGTTTTATGGCACATTGAAAGCACCCCTTGAACAGGCGTTGAAAGAGGGAAAAGAGGTTTTGCTAGATCTCGATGTGCAGGGCGGAATGGCGCTAAAAAAAATTTTTCAGGGAAAGGCAGTCACCATTTTTCTGCTTCCACCTTCCCCGGAAGAGCTGGAACGCAGGCTCTCCGGACGGGGGACCGATTCTCTCGAACAGCGTCAGATCCGTCTTGAAAATTCCCGGCACGAGATGGGTTTCAAAAATCAATACGATCATCAGGTGATCAACCACGATCTGGAACAGGCCTGCCAGGAGATTGAGAAGATTCTGTCATTGCAGAACTAAAAGTTGCCTTTTTCCAGCTAGTTAGGTATCCTAATTTCAGAATATGCTTCGCTTGGACGATCTACTCGAAACGGTTTCTTCCTACAATCCCGACGCCGATCTGGACCTGGTAAAAAAGGCCTACGTCTTCACTGCAAAGGCTCATGAAGGTCAGGTGCGGCGTTCCGGTGAGCCTTATCTGGTGCATCCGCTCGGGGTGGCCTGTCTTCTGGCGCAGATGAAGCTCGATGCCGCCTCCATTGTTGCGGCCCTTCTTCACGACACCGTCGAAGACACCAAAATCACACTGGAAGAGATAGAAAGAATTTTTGGTTCCGAAGTTCGTCAGCTGGTCGATGGTGTCACCAAACTCGGCAAAATAAAATTCACCACTTCCGAAGAGCGCCAAGCCGAGAACTTTCGCAAGATGATCATGGCTATGGCGCAGGATATCCGCGTGATCCTCATCAAATTGGCCGATCGCGTCCACAACATGCGCACACTCGAGCATATGCCCGAGACCAAGCAGATCGACATCTCGCAGGAGAGCCTCGACATCTATGCCCCCATCGCCAACCGTCTCGGTATCCAGGAATTCAAAGTGGAACTGGAAGATCTGTCTCTAAAATATCTCAAACCCGATATTTATCAGATGATCGACGATCAGGTTAGCAAGAGAAAGGATAAACGGGAAAAATATATCACTGAAGTCACCACGATGGTGACCGATGCGATGAAAGATCTGGGTATCGGGTGCGAAGTTTCCGGACGGCTCAAGCATTATTACAGCATTCATCGCAAAATGGAGTCGCAAAAAATTCCATTCGATGAGGTGCATGACCTGATCGCCTTTCGTCTGATGGTCGATTCACTGCCGCAATGTTATGAAGCGCTTGGCGTTCTGCATTCCCTGTGGAAGCCGATTCCCGGGCGATTCAAAGATTACATCGCCATGCCCAAGGGCAATAATTACCAGTCTCTCCACACCACCGTGATTGGGCCCGAGGGAGAGCGTGTGGAATTTCAGATTCGCACGCGCGAAATGCACGAAGTGGCGGAACACGGGATTGCGGCCCACTGGAAATATAAAGAGGGAAAAGTCAACGCCGACAATAAAGACGAAATGAAGTTCAAATGGATCCGGCGTCTGT
>JAUSII010000017.1 GCA_030648035.1 Deltaproteobacteria bacterium
CTTTTTTCGCTCCCCCGCTTCCAGTTTTTGTCGATGTATGTGCGAGATTTCCTCTTGAGTTTGTTCTCCATCTATTTTAAGACTGCGACACTTCATGTCTCAATATCTCTCTGCAGAGCGGGTTCAGACGGCTTCTGGCAAGCAATATCATATTGGTTGCGGGCCGGGCGATTTGGCTTCTTATATTCTGCTTTGCGGCGATCCGGCCCGGGTCGACAAGGTGGCCAAACTTCTTAAAAATGTGAAGCCCGCCATCAAACATCGTGAATATGTCTCCATTACCGGCACCTGGCAGGGGATTCCTGTTTCGGTGATGGCCACCGGCATGGGGCCCGACAATACCGAAATCGCCGTCGTTGAAATTGCGCAGATTGTGGAGTCGCCCACGTTGATTCGCATCGGCTCTTCGGGGGGTTTAAAAAAAGAGGCGGCAATCGGCGACCTAGCCATCTCGACAGGGGCTGTCCGTCTGGAAAACACCACCGACTTTTTTGTCTGCGACGGTTACCCGGCGGTGGCCCATCACGAAGTTCTGCTGGCTTTGATCGAGGCGGCGGACCAGTCCAATTTTTCCTATCATGTCGGTTTGACCGCCACCGCGCCTGGTTTTTACGGCGCGCAGGGGAGAACCGTTCCTAAATTTGCGCCGAAGGATCCCGAGCTCCCCAAAAAATTGGACAGCATGAATGTCATTAATCTCGAAATGGAAGCCTCGGTGCTTTTTGTTCTGGGGAACTTGGCGGGTTTAAGAACCGGTGCGGTCTGCGCCTTGTATAACAACCGCCACTTGAATCGTTTCATCGATGAGGCCACCATGAAAAAGGCGGAGGCAGAGTGCATCGAGACCGGTTTGAAAGCGATCGAAATTCTTTCGCGCATGGACAAAATCAGGGGCAAGAAAAAACATTGGACCCCTTCAATGGGCATTTAGAGGAGGTTTTATGATCGCAAGCGGCAGAGCCATCGGAGGGGGAGTCATCGAAGTGATCTGCGGCCCCATGTTTTCGGGCAAAACAGAAGAGCTGATTCGCAGATTGCGTCTGGCGCGCATCGCCAAACAGCGGACCCAGATTTTTAAACCCGGCGTCGACGACCGCTATGAAAGCGAACATATCACCTCACACATCGAACAGAAATATTTATGCACGCCGGTCAAAGAGACACGGGCGATTCTGGAAAAGCTGGCCGACAATACACGCGTGGTGGGCATTGATGAGGCCCAGTTTTTTGGAAATGACCTGGTCGAGTTGTGTGAAAAACTGGCCAACCGCGGTTTGCGTGTGATCGTCGCCGGTCTCGACCAGGATTATCTGGGCAATCCGTTTGGACCGATGCCGCAACTTCTCGCCATCGCAGATGATCTGCAAAAATTGAAGGCGGTCTGCATGGTCTGCGGCGCCGAAGCGACAAAATCACAGCGCCTCACTGAAGACAAAGATCAGGTTGTGGTGGGAGCAGGAGAACAATACGAAGCGCGTTGCAGAGTCTGCTTCGACCCCGACTTGAGTCTGGAAAAATCGACCCCCAA
The DNA here is from genome assembly GCA_030648035.1 of Deltaproteobacteria bacterium. Taxonomy (GTDB): domain Bacteria; phylum UBA10199; class UBA10199; order SPLOWO2-01-44-7; family SPLOWO2-01-44-7; genus JAUSII01. The sequence continues at coordinate 1,529 of JAUSII010000017.1, forward strand.
AAGACCGATGGCAAGGGTTTGACATTTTTCAGTCGAAAAACACCCTTTTTTAACCTGTATTTCTTTAAAGTCATTTTTATTTCAAGGGTTTGGAAATTATTTTTTGTGGCACATGAATTGCACGTTGGTGCCCTACCGGGAGGTATTTAAAAATATGACTTATTTTAAAAAAGGTGGTTTTGTTTTTTCGTTTCTTTTTTTGCTGATTCTACAGTCCACACAAGCCGGTACAATTACCAAAAACCAGATTCCGCCGATTGAAAAACAATTTTTGGAGAATCTTTTGTCCAAGCGTGTGACTTATATTTTGGGGTTTGGGCACCCTTCCCCCGCTCTGGACGCTTTTTTTAAGGAACAGTTCAATGATCCTCAATTTCGTTATGGATATCCTTATATCGTTACGGTGAATGGAAAAATTCCCAGCAATATTCTGGAGAAAATGAATTCCGGAGCCGCGGCCAAAGCGGAATTAGAAAAACGTGTGAAACAGAGCCGTGGTTTGGGAGAAGATGCCGTCGCTGGATTCGGAATTATGGCTGGTATGGCACAATTTTGCGAGTTTCAGAAAAAACATCAGCCATCCAGCAGAATGCAGTCTTCTTCGCAGGTGATGGGACGAACTGTTCCGGAAGGGATGCGCCTGTTTGGAGTCTGTCCTTCCGATCCACAACAATGCAACCAGGCTTCAGGCCGTGAACGCTATCGCGAAGGAAGCAATATGTTTACAGTCGGCGATAAAGAGGAATGTAAAAACGACCGACAATCGGGTGTTGCCGGCGGTGATGCTGAACAGCGGATGAAAGATCAGATGGATAAGCATCAACGAGAGCAGGGAGTAATGACAGGAAAATCTGATCCGTGCGCGCCACCGGAGGAAGAAACAGGTTCATCCAATGCTGTGGCTTCAAAAGTAGCGGGGAGTCTTCCCAACAGGAGTTATGCGGCGAGTGGGGGTGGTGGAAAAGAGTATAGTCATACTAAAATAGTCGATGAGCCGTTTACGATGTTTGGGGTTCAATCACAAAAAACACGTATCTACTATGAACAAGTGGTCTATAGAGATGGCACCAAAGCACCCGCAGAGAATGTAAGAATCTACGAAGGAAAGAATGTAAGAATCTACGAAGGGAAGAATAATGATTCCAACAATCCGCCGCCACAAGAGCAAGGAGAGGGAGAACCCGAAAAATCAAGGGAAGACAAAAGGGCAGAATTGATAGGAGAACTCGAGGATGCGAGGGAGAAATCTAATCAGGCTCAGATTGATTATAACACCAATCCGAGCGACGAAAACTTCGAAAAATTGGAGAAAGCAGAAGAAACAACGAACAGTCTGTCTAATGAAGTCTACAGAACGAAGCCTATCACTGGTGGGTCTGGTGGTGGCCTTCCTTCGGCGGGGCAATGTCCCCCCGATTCATCGGGATGCGATGAGGGCCAAGGCCCTGAGTTGTCCGCACGCACCAAACAGATTGTTGATCAGCTTAAACAACAGAATCCAATGAACAGACCGCGAGCTGACAAGCGTGTCATTGCCGGAAATCCAGGTCTTGAAGGAGGGGGCGGCGGTGGTTTGCCGTCGGGTCCTTCATTGACGGATCGATGGGGTGCTGCCGGTAATCCCGGTATCGAAGGGACAACCAATGGTTCATTGGGAATGAACTGCGACTGTAAAGGAAAGTGTGGGGCAACACCCACAACGGGATTTGGAACCGGAGGACGAAGAGATCCCTGTCTCTATAGCAATGATGAAAACTGCGGCCGAGGAGAAGGTCCTAGCTTCCCAGGTGGTGAAGGGGGGGCACAAGGTGGCGGTGGGCAACCGGGAGGAGGAGTTCCAATACCGAAATAAGTCGTAAAGGGGTTACAACGTGAACCGGACTCTATCAGGCATGATCCTTCTTTTTCTTGTTCTGCTTTCTGCTTGTAAAGGGGGGAAGGAGAGTTCCAATATCACTTCTGGTGTGCCAAATAATAACAACCCCACCCCGTCCACGTCGAAAAATATCTCTGAAGCACCCTTTGTTATAAATGCTGTTCCGGCCCAGGATGCAGTCGATGTGGGGCTTGGGAGTGGTGTAAAAGTTACTTTCAGCGCACCGATGGATGCAAAAACGATCACTCCCAACACCTTCCAGCTTAGACTCGGCAATGGGGTTGTTCCGGCGATGATTACAATAAGGCGCACCGTGGCCACTTTAATCCCTTCCTCTCCATTGGTAGCGGGGAAAATCTACGAAGCAACCGTAAAAAAGATAGTCAAAGATACAAACGGAAAATCCCTTGAGGAAAGTTATACATGGAATTTTACGACAGTACCAATGGCTCGCAACCTATGGCATGGGATCAAACAGTTTGGACCCGCTGGTGAGGGTGATTCACAAGTATCGATAGCGAAAGATATCGATGGAAATATTTTTGTGACGGGAACGACCATAGGGAATTTAGATGATGATCTTCATCCCAATGCAGGAGAGTCTGACATCTTCTTGGCCAAATACAATAGCAGTGGGGTTAAGCAATGGGTTAAACAAATCGGGACTGATAGTTGGGATACCGGTGAGGGTGTTGCCGTTGCTGCCGATGGAAATATTTTCGTGACCGGAATGACCGGTGGGAGTTTAGATGATGATCGTCATCCCAATGTAGGCGATTATGATATTTTCCTAGCCAAATATAATAGTAGCGGGGCCAAGCAATGGATTAAACAAATTGGAACTAATGGTGAGGATTCCGGTAAGGGTGTTGCCATTGATGCCGATGGAAATATTTTCATGTCGGGAACGACTGGTGGGAGTTTAGATGATGATCATCATCCCAATGCAGGACATGGGGACATCTTTTTGGCCAA
>JAUSII010000132.1 GCA_030648035.1 Deltaproteobacteria bacterium
GCTTGATAGTTTGAAAAAGAAGGGGCTCATCAACAGCGAAGAATACGAGCAGAAGAAAAAAGAAATTTTGCAACAGTTGTAAATCTGCATACATATCAATTAGTTATGTATGCTCTCCGCTAGACCCAAAAAACCTTAAAAAAGGAAGCAACTTTTTTTGCGATTTGCCGATAGATAGGTTGTAAGGAAGACCAATCCACTCGGAGGTTCAAATGGGATTTTGTACCGACAAACCAGCGCTCAAAGGATTGAATCCTTTGGAACAAGATCTTCTCACCAGATATTATGATGAAGACCGCATCTCTTCTCAAGACGAGGTGGCGCTTTTCGAAAAATATTCCTCAGAGGCAGAACAAGATCAACTCCGCACAATTTTTACTGCCCTTGCCGATGATTATCTCTCTCCGGAGGAGATGCAAGATTGGCAAGAGAAGGGAATTTCGGATTCGTTTATCCGTTCTTATGAAAATTACAAATGGGTCGCGTGCGCGAGCGAATGGGTGAACAAAAGTTTTTTGAGAAAGGATTTGACCCTAGAGGCAAGAAAACAACTGATCGCGGATATCGGTCACTTTTCAAAATCAAATCCTGAGAATGGGGCTCCGGGGAGTGAGGTTGCTGTCCCCGCCTTAATCGATGGGATGCGATATTATAAATGGGATCGAGAATCGGAAAAGGAACAAAAAGGAATTCGGAGCGCTGTCAATGACGCCCTGTCTGATACCGGTTCCTTGGCCTCGCCTCTCCTTTTACAAACTCTCAAGTCAGATGACGATCGCTGTGTGTTGAGTGGTGCTTTGATGTTGCTGCGTCGGCATGATGATGCAGAATATGTAGACGCGAAAACCGCTATCTTGGAATTTAGGGAAAAAATGGCTGATAGCGGAGATTATGAGCTGAGAACACAGGCAGACAGCGTGCTCCAAATATTACAAATGAGAAGGGCTCTGTCCAGATCCACACAAGAATTAGTTTCTGCAGATTTGGAAAAATATATTTTATTGCAGCAACAAACTAACTTATTGAGATTACAGTTGGGGGTTTTAAAAGATAGTAATAATGTAGAGCGGCAAATAACTTCCATTTACTGTGAAATACAAGCAGGCCATGGGGATACCTTTTCATTCAGAAATGAATTGTCTAGACTGGAACGAAGCCTCGCCGACTTTAATTCCCTAATGACGGATGTGGAGAGAGAATTGAGAACCTACAAGGTGACGTTTGCAGAAGTAGAGGTTGAAAAAGATCGTGCGCAACAGTCTTATGATTTGATAATCGGTGCGCTATATGCTCTCGAAGTGCCGTTACTCATGTCTGAGATAGATGAATGCAGGTGGGATTAAGCAATCTCCAGCTTTTTCGGATAGCTCGCCAAAACTTCGCAGCCGGTTTTGGTGACGTAGACAATGTCTTCGATCCGCACCCCGCCGATTTTGTGATAGTAGAGTCCCGGTTCCACAGTCACCACATGCCCCGGCTTTAAAACAAAATCGCCCGTGTTGATCCGGACCGGCTCTTCGTGCAGGTCGAGCCCGATGCCGTGCCCTGTGCCGTGGATAAATCCCTGCTTCACGCCACCGATCACTTGGGTGGGAAAATTTTTCTTTTCAAAATAATCGACGATGGCCTGATGGATTGTTTTGCCGTTCACACCGGCTTTGATCTTTGCAATCGCCATCTCCTGCGCCTCTTTGACGGTCTGATACATCTTTTTTAATTCGGCAGAGGCCTTTCCTTTGCAAAAAGTCCTTGTGGCATCGCCAAAAAAACGGGTCTTGTCGTTCCGTGGAAAAATATCGACGATAATGGTCTGATGCGCCCTCAACGAGCCGCTTCCGATGCAATGTGGGTCGGTAGCCTGCAATCCGCCGGCGACAATCGGCTGCATCGTATTGTGAAAACCCATTTGAAGCAAAAATTGTTCCAATTCAAAGCGGAGCCGCTCGGAGGTTAAAATAGTCCCATGCCAATACAAAATATTATTTTTGATTTTGGATTCCCCTAAGATTTTTTCGGCAAGGGCCATCGCTTTGAAAACGGCTTTTTGAGAATCGGTGATCCATTTTTTTTCTTGGGGAGTTTTGAGAGTTCTTGCGGGATAAAAAGGGTGCTCCCCCGCTTCGACTTTGTATCCTTTTTTGCGCAAGGCATCGACCAGAGTGAAGGGACTGCTTTGGGGGACAGTCAGTTTTTTGATTTTGAAATCTTTGAAGAGGGTGTCGATCACACCGATCATCCCTTTTGCTCCCCGTTTTTTTGCCTTTTCGACGAGGTGGCTTAAAGATAAAATTTTGTCGACCTTGGCCTCTTTTTTCCCCCGCTCCAACTCTAAATCAGAAAGGATCAGAATCTTTTTGCCATGGTGTTCCAAAAACAAAACAGCGTCGGGCGCTTCAAAGTGGGCGGCGTAGTAAAGATCGGCATTTTTTTCGGGGCAATCGTAGATCAGTTTGGCGTTTGACATAGAGCGATCGATCCTATAGAAAATCGGGGCCGATAATGCAATCCATTTCTTACGAACCGATCATGAAATTGCCTTTTCATAAAAAAGTTTTTCTGCGCCCCATTGCAAAAAGATTTATCGGCGGGGAAAATCTTGAAGAAGCGATCCAAGCGCTCCATCACTTGCAGCAACAAGGTTTTAAAACCAGCCTCGATTATCTGGGGGAGAGTGTCAAAAATGAGGCCGAGGCCTGTGAGGCGACCGAAGAATACATCAAAACTCTACAATCGCTTAAAAATGAGGGACTCGATAAAAATATTTCCATCAAACTGACGCAGCTGGGGCTCGACATCGACGAAACATTTGCCCGTGAAAATTTAGTGAAGGTGGTTCAGGCTGCCGGAGAAATGGGTGGGTTTGTGCGTGTCGATATGGAAGATTCTGCGCACACGGAACAGACTTTGAGAATGGTGACACAGGTTCACAAACAATATGCGCATGTGGGAGTGGTGTTGCAGGCGATGCTGCGGCGCACTCCGGAAGATGTGGTGGAGATGCTCAAAGAGGGAATTGGTGTGCGGCT
>JAUSII010000134.1 GCA_030648035.1 Deltaproteobacteria bacterium
ATGAACGCCCCCATTAAAAACCCGCCCGATCGCCAAGCGACCAACGTAATCGGAATAAGAAAGATTGGTCACCAGCATCTGGAACGGTTCGGCCGGATGAAACGACGGGGCCGGGATCTCTTCCAAAATCGCGTCAAATAAAGGAGCCAGGGTTGATCCTTTTTCATCCAGCGTTTTCTGCGCAATCCCGTCACGACCAATCGCATAAAGAATCGGGAACTCGATTTGCGCGTCGTCGGCATCGAGATCGATGAAGAGATTATAAATTTCGTCGATCACCTCTTGAGGGCGAGCATCTTTGCGATCGATCTTGTTAATGAGGACGATAATTTTCAGCTTTGCTTCCAGCGATTTTTTCAAAACAAATCTTGTCTGCGGTAAAGGGCCTTCGGAGGAATCGACCAGCAGAATCGCCCCATCCACCATTTTTAAACCCCGCTCCACTTCACCACCAAAATCAGAGTGGCCCGGCGTATCAATGATGTTGATCTTGGTGTCCTTCCAATGAATGGAACAATTTTTCGAAGCAATCGTAATCCCGCGCTCCCGCTCCAGATCCATACTATCCATCACCCGCTCATCCACAGCCTGATTGGTCCGGAAGGTTCCGCTTTGGCGCAACATAAAATCGACGAGGGTCGTCTTGCCGTGATCGACGTGGGCGATGATGGCGATATTGCGAATTTTGTCATTTTGACTTGTCTGCATGTGAAGGGGGTGATTAGAAGATATTTTCGCCATAAGCAAGAGATTTTAATAAGGAATTTGAATGGAGATAAAATTACGATTTCTGGGAGCGGCGGGGGCAGTGACCGGCTCGAAGTCCATTCTCTCAGCGGGAGGGAAAAATTACCTCATCGATTGTGGTTTGTTTCAAGGTTTGAAGGAGCTTCGCCTACTTAACTGGCGCGATTTTCCGGTTGCCCCCCACTCGATCGAAGCGGTCTTGCTGACTCACGCTCACATCGACCATTCCGGCTACATTCCGGTCCTGACAAAAAATGGCTTTCGGGGAAAAATCTACTGCACCGAAGCAACCGAGTCGCTCTGTAATCTCCTGCTTCCTGACGCCGGTTTCCTGCAGGAAGAAGATGCCGCTTTCGCCAATAAACACGGATTTTCCAAGCACCGCCCGGCCCTTCCCTTATTCACCATGGAAGGGGCAAAAAGGTCGCTCCGTTTTTTCAAAAGCATTGCATGGGAGGAAAAGATCGAATTATCGGAAAACGTTTCGGCCGTCTGGCGCGAGGCGGGGCATATTTTGGGGGCCAGTTTTATTGAGCTGAGCGTCAACGGAAAAAAAATCACTTTCTCCGGCGATTTGGGGAGATTCAAATCTCCTCTCATGCACCCGCCAAAAAATATCGAAAAGACCGATTATTTAATTTTGGAATCGACCTACGGCGACCACAATCATCCGACCGAAGATCCGGCCATCTCTTTGAAACGGGTCATTGATCGGACGATCGCAAGAAACGGCTCCGTCCTGATTCCTGCTTTTGCGATTGGACGAACACAGCAGGTCCTTTATTACATCCACCAGCTCAAAAAGAAAAAAGAGATTCCCGACATTCCAGTTTTTGTGAACAGCCCAATGGCCACACTGGCAACGGATCTATTTTGCCGCTACAGCAATCAGCAGGCACTCTCCGATCAGGAATGCAAAGAGATGACGGCGGGGATCACTTTTGTGGGGAGTGCCGAACAATCGCGAAGTTTGAACGCGCCGAAGAAGCCTTGCATTATTATTTCCGCAAGCGGCATGGCGACCGGCGGGCGCGTTCTGCATCATTTGAAATTTCTGGCCCCCGATCCGAAAAATACGATTTTGTTCATCGGCTACCAAGCCCCCGGCACGCGTGGCCATGCGATGCTCAACCACACACAGACGATTAAAATTCATGGTGAACAGCTTCCGGTCCGCGCAGAGGTTAATTTAATTGGGACCCTCTCCGCCCACGCCGATCAGGAAGAAATTATGACTTGGCTCCGCGCATTGAAAGCCCCACCCAAAAAAATCTTTCTCAATCACGGCGAACAAAAAGCCCGCGAGGCCCTGAAAGCCAGAATTACCAAAGAGCTCCGTTGGGATGTCGCTATTCCAAATGATTTGGAAGAGGTTAATATCTCTTGACCAATCTATGAGGATTCCCCTAGAAGCAGACCCAGTACGCACATGATTTAGAATAGTGCATCAGAATTATTTATATTTGCAGAAAAATACTTGAACTTGTTTTAAGAATATTTCATAAGGAGAAGCACATGCCAGATCCTTTAATTGTTACTCAGCAGTTACTGCCCGCAGAATCACATCCCGAAGTCCGAAAACTCTGGCGGATCACATTGGTTGTGCAATCTGTGCTTGGGTTCACTAATGGGCTCTATCTTTTTACTTATGGTCCCTATTTCTATGAAAAATTCGGCGGTACAATCAACCCATCCACCGCCATGTTGCTCACTACTATTTTATTGGGAGTACGGCAAGGGTTGGTCGCATTATTTGAAGTGCCGACAGGGGCATTGGCAGATGCCATTGGCCGCGCCCATGTCGTTTTCTTAAGCTTGGTTTTCAGGGTTTTCTTTTTCCTGTTTCTCTCTGTTATTTGGCTGTGCAATTCACCAACCACAGCATTTGCATGGGGCTTATTGGCCAGCATAGCATTTGCCTTGAATTATACATTTTTCAACGGGGCTTTCTCTGCATGGTGCGTTGAGACATTAAGAGAAAAAGCACCACACGTCAGTTATGGATGGCTATCATCGCGTTTCTATAGTTATCAATTTTTTGCTTATATTGTAGGAGGAGTGCTCGCAGTTTATTTATATCTATTGCATATCCCATTCATCGGTTTTTTGATCGCGGCTTTTGCCTCTTTCTGTATGATGGGTTATAGCATGAGCCGAATGAAGGAAGTCCGCTCTCTCCAGTTTCTCAACAGACAACAAGTTCAGTTATCAACCATTGCTCGAAGAGTGGGAGAGATTATCGGTAAAAGCGCTCAAGTCTGTTCCAAAACCCCCGTTCTTTTTTGGATCATTCTAGCTTTTGGCAGTTATATGTTTTTGTTGAGCCTTGTCCTTTATCTTTGGCCGGTTTATTTTGAGACAAAAATGGGAAACAAAGCCCATTTCGGCCGCAATTGGATCTTGATTGTTGTGATTGGTCAGTCATTAACTTTTATTGGTTCGAGGCTACTTGTGAGATTGAATCAGAGATGGTCAAAAGAGGGGGGTCTCAATGCTCACTTGATCGGTTTTCGGAGAATTTTTATAGGTGCTTGTTGCTTTTCAGCCCTGGCCATTATTGCTTTAAGTCTTGAAACAGGGTTGCGCGGCAATGGTATGTATTTATTTCCAATCTCCGTTTTCGTTGTCATGTTCTCTTTCGGGGTTATCGCCCCCTGTTTTGAAACACTGATTAATGCCTATATTCCTGTTGCAGAAGCGCAACAGCGTACGACCATCATGTCGGCCGGAAGCATGTTCAGAAGTATCATGATTTTGGTGCTCGCCATTCCATCCGGGGGCGCTAGCGGTTCCACTACGACTATTAACTGGGCCATTCCTGCTGTAATACTTTTGGTATCGGCTGTTTTTGCAAATCATTTCATGAAAAAAAGAAAGGATGAGAGTGAGATAGAGGCGCTCGAAGCATGAATTTAAAAGAACGACTTCTCTTTCTTTTTATCCCCTTCACTGTTTTGCCGCTGGCTTTTGTTGTCATTCTCGCTTTTTTCATTTTTGGAAAAGTCGGAGATCCACTTCTTGTCAAACCTTATCTGGGATGGGCCCTGTTGTTTGTAACGCTAGTCGTGATAGCTGTGATCGTCATCGCAGTAGGCATTGCCAAATCGATTGCGGATCCGCTAAAAAATTTAACGGAGAACGCATTGCGTATTGCCAACGGCGATCTGCAGACCGCTATTGATTTGGAAACAGATACGGAAGAGGTAAATCAACTTTTCAACGCCATCGAAAAAATGAAATCCGAACTCAAACGCCAGAAGGAAATCATCAGACAAGAAGCGGCCGATACAGCCATCGGCAAAATCGCCTCGCATGTAGCTCATGATCTGGCTTCTCCCCTTTCTTCTTTGCAGGTAGCCGCCGAATATTTTCAGAATGTGCAGGGGCCTGATTCCAATATGGCCCAACATACCAATCTTTTGGAACTGGCCGCAAAACGTTTAAGGGCCATTTCCAAGGAACTGCTCGATTTTCGAAAAGGAAAAGAACCAAAAAAAACGATTTTTTCCATTCATGCGGTTCTGGATGAACTGATCGGCGAATATGTATCTCAAGATGCCTATGGTTGCGTGCAATTTATCAAACGATACCACTCGGAAGCCCTTTTTATTTTTGGCAACAAGGCCAAAGTACAAAGAGCCTTCGGTAATCTTGTAAAAAATGCTGTAGAGGCGATGGACAAATGCGGCGAGCTGACCCTCACCACACAATTGGAAGAGGATAATGTTTTGGTGAAAGTGCAAGACAACGGTTACGGCATGGAGCCAGCTATTTTGGAGAAAGTCTTGAGCGAAGGACTCACACATGGAAAAGAAAATGGCAATGGCATTGGGGTGGCGGTAGTGCGCCGTACGATCGCGGAACATGGCGGTACTATCAGCGCAGTTTCTGAAGTCAGCATCGGCACCACTTTTTTTATCACATTGCCGATAGCCCGTTCCCAGCAGATAAAAATGGCTGATACAGATGAAGATGTCGTTGCCACTTTTGCTCTGACTTTAAAACAAAAAGAGCCGGTTTTGGTTTTGGATGATGATGTGGGGATGCTTGAGCAATGGCGCATCAAAATGGAACAAAATCATGTTACGATTTTGGCTTGCACCTCTTATGAAAATTTTGAGGAACAAAAAATCACGCCAAGTCTGACTAAAACAGCCATCATCGACTATCACTTTGAAAACAGTGAGCTCAACGGAATTGAAATCATCAAGAAATTGAAAGAGCAGGGTTTTGATAATCTCTATCTCTGCACGGCGGAGTATTGGAAACCCTCTTTGAAAAAAGAGGCCATGGATTTGGGAATAAGCATTTGTCCGAAGCCGTTGCCGAAGATTACGGTATGTCATCCTGAGGCATTAGCCGAAGGATCCCGGTTGCATCGGGAGGGGGATTCTTCGCCTACAGCTCAGAATGACAACAGTGACAAAGACGGCCATACAGTCCTCGTCATCGACGATGATTCCGTCATCCGCTTAAGTTGGGAAATGATGCGCAAAAAACTGCACATTGAAACATTGCACGCGTTTGCCAGCTTGGAATCTCTACAGATGGCAAATATCGATTTAAACAAAGTCGACATCGCCTTTGTCGATAAAAATATCGAAAACTCGGCCTTTGACGGCTCTCAAGTGATCGATTTTCTGAAAGCCAAAGGTGTTTCCAAAGTGGTATTGGCTTCCGGTGAAAACGAAGATCAGCTTCGCGAAGATCCCCAATTCGCCCAGGCCGATTTTGTGATCGGGCTGAAAGTACCATCCACCTTCAAGGAATTTTTTTCTTAGAGCCTCTCCTAAAACTCCCCGTTCGAGACGACATTATACCCTGATGTGGAAGCTACGGTAAAACATGTCACCAAAATGACCCGCTCTGTCAACAAACGGAACACAATGCGTAGAAAACCTCCTTGGAATGGCCCTTTTTTATTGGCCCATGAATTGCAAAGTAAACCGTCATGGTTCAAAATGATTTATCACGCGTCCGCAAGCACTTTCGAACAAAGATCAGTCCCTACCTCGGCAAGCTGGTTAAAAATTACGAAACCATTGCCAAACAATTTCTTCCCAGCAAAGAGGAGTTGGCGCCGTTTGGAACGGATACTCCCTTTGAAGAGGGGAAAGATAATCAGGGCATTTACGGATTGGAACGAATTTACGAAGACAGAGCGGTGCTGACCCCCTACTTCGAATGTTCCGCCTATTGCCGCTATTGTTTTAAAAAAACCAGGACTCTGGCGGGGGATGCCAAACGGATGTCCGATCAAAATATTGAAGAGGCCATCGGCACCATCGCCGCGGATCGACGCATTAAAACAGTTTTAATTACGGGCGGTGATCCATTGATTGATCCGGAGCTTCTTTTCAGGGTCTTGGACAAGGTTGTAGGAATCCCGCACGTCAATTGCATCCGCGTTGGAACCCGCAATATTCTCTTTGCCCCGGATAAAGTCACCGACGAAATAGCCCATCGCTTGGCGCAATATAATTACGTGGATCCTTTTCATTCGGAACGGAGCAAAAATTTAAGCGTGGGCCTCTCCATTAATTGCGTGGAAGAATTAAGGCCCGAAGTCATCACCGCGGTAAGAAAACTCATTCAAACAGGCATCACCGTGCGCGGGCAAGTTGCCTTGTTAAAGGGGGTCAACGATTCCGCACGAGCCATGCGGAATCTGATGGAAGCTTTTTTACGCATCGGGATGGTTCCCTACTATTTATTTCATTGCATGCCTGTGATCGGAACACGCCATTTTCGAACCAGTGTCAAAAAAGGACAGAATATTTTGGAAGAAATGCAAGCACTCTCCGGCAGTTTGGCCCCCACTTATGTCTTTGTCACGCGCGTCGGTAAAATTCGTCTGATGCATAACACACCCTTGGATTATGTGGCAATTGACGGCCAGCGCTTCATCAAGACTGTAACGCCATACAAGGCGGGTGAATTTTTTGAATATTCCGGCAGAAAATCGCTCCCGCCCCTGTATGAAATAAATGACGACGGATACATTGTTTCACATTATCTCGACGGAGAGGACAATGAGTAAGAACAGAGAAGCTGTTTTGTTCGTGGAAAATACGAATATCCGAAAACAATATCTCTACTCCGTCGCGAAGGCGGCCAAAAAAAGAGGTTTTTTAGCTCTTTTTGCAAAATCATCCAACGTGGAATCTCCTCCAGATGGGATTTTTGACATTATTATCGACTGGGATGCCTTTACCATTTCCGACTTGGAAAAATTGATCACTTCGTTTTCAAAAACATATTTCCTCAAAGCTGTTGTGAATGTAACCAGACTCTTTTCCAGAGACGGTTTGATAGCCGCCCCATTGGCGGAGGCGGCGAAAAAAGCGGGATTGCGTCATCATTCCACGGATGCCCTTTTTAGGACTAACAATAAATATTTGATGCGGGATATGTTGAGACATGCGGATTGCAGAACCGTTGCTTACGCCCTGATTCAAAATGAAAAAGAGGCTTTAACCGCCGCAAGACAGATCGGTTACCCCGTTATTTTGAAGCCGATATCCGGCGCCGGCTCTACTCTTGTTTTTAAATGTGATAACGAAGAGCATTTGCTACGTTACACTCGTCAAATTCTGGAACGGCTACCCCATGTTCATTTTAATGAATTGAATGCATTTTCTCATTTTCATGCTTTGGCGTCCGGACACGTCGTCTTTTTTGAGCCTAATGCATCTCTCCTTTTGGAAAAATATATTTCCGGCATTGAATTCAGCGTTGAGTGTCTTGCCGATGAGGAAGAGGTTTTTCCTTTATTAATACACGAAAAATTACGAATTCGAGAAACACCCGGAGTTGTTTACGAAGATCTGCTCATCTCACCGCCGACCTCTTTTAACCCATCGCAACAACTGGAAATAAAAAAATATGCCGCAAGGATTGCCAAGGCGCTTCATTTGAAAAACACTTTTGCGCATATTGAAATGCGGTGGGAACCCGGCGTTGGGCCACAGGTCATAGAGGTCAATCCCCGCATTGGGGGAGGGCAGGTCGTGCAAAGCCTTCAAACATTTTTGGGAATCGATCCCTATGAAGTGGAGCTGGATTTGATGATGGGAACGCACGGCAAAAGGGCTTATCCGCTTAGAACTACTGCTTTGCATGCCATGTTTTTCTTTTTTCCGCCGCGCGCCGGATTTTTAAAGTCCGTTGACGGGTTGGAAAAAATTTCCAAGCTACCCGGAGTGCTTTCGGTGGAACAGTCCTATGAAACAGGCCCTATCTATGGAGATGAAGAGGAATGTTTTTTGGTGCAATGTTGGATGAAGGCCGAATCTTTACAACAAGTGTACGATACGTATGAACGGTCTTTGAAACAGATTACGATGCATATGATTTAAAAATAAAGGGGACCATGAAAAAGCAACTCTACACATTATTAGGCGCAAAAACATTCTCGGATTTCGGCTTTGCGTTTGACTTCATCTGTTTCAGCTTGTTTATCTGGACGCACACCCAATCCGCATGGGCAACGGGTTGCCTCTCAGCCGCATTTTATAGCGGCGGCATTTTGGGAGGCAAAGCGGCACATCAATGGGGAGACCGGTGGGATCGGCGCAAGGCAATGATGGGAGCGGATCTGCTCCGCTCATTTGCATTGATATGCTTACTCGGCCTGCCGCTGGAACAACAGCTAGTCTTTATTTATCCGGTTATTTTTCTGATTGGCGTTGGAAGAGCCGTTTTTGAATCTTCTCTGGCCGCCAGTCTGCCAGCCATGGCGGGCGACAAGTTGCAGTGGGTGAACTCTCTGATTTCTGGAATGAAAAGCACCGCGCTCGTGTTGGGAATGCTGTTTGCCGCCATCGCTATCGAGATTTTGGGCTATCGCTTTCTGTTTTTTCTGGACGCGCTGACTTACGCCTTGTCCGCGCTTGTCCTCCTGCGGGTTTGTCTTCCATTTCATGAAACAACAACAGTGGAAAGAGAAAAGGGAATGGGAGTTTCCGCCAAAAAAATCCCGCTATTGAAGCATTTGGGTCTGATCATTCTCTTGCTGATCTTCGTTCGAGTTTTGGATGCCTTTGGAAGTGGAACACATCATATTGGACTTCCCATGCTGGGAACAATGCTCAACGCGAAAAACCCCGGAAGCATTATGGGAA
>JAUSII010000012.1 GCA_030648035.1 Deltaproteobacteria bacterium
TGCAAACTGTGGAACGCGTCTGCGAAATAACCGCCAAGGAAAAAATCCGTGTCAAGCTGTCCCGAAAACTGGAGACAAAACAGGTGCGAGGAACAGAGGATGTTGCCTTTTCTGCCAGCCCATGGAAACGCCAGATTTTTGCGCCGGGGAAAAAGCCCTCCCGCATTGAAGTGGTAAGTGAAAACAATCTGGCTCTTGTCAAGGGACCCAAAGGTTATGACACCATTGGTTATGACCGCGATGTGGAAATGGCAAACAAACTGCAGGAACTATTGGAAGGCGAAAAGAGAATTCACAACCCCAGAGCCATCACCACCACTGTTGGAGCAACTTATCTTTTCAATGGAGTGCACAGTGGAGAGGCTCCCCCGTCTCTGGATGGCCGTATCATTCAGACTGGGGAGCGAGGCTATTATGAAGAGGCGGCCAGACGATCCGCGCGTATTCCCTTTCATCAAAGTGACTTGAACGGAGTCCTTGGCTCTGTGAGTCTGGCGTTGCATCCCTGGGTCGCCTTTGGCGGTGCCGGACCCAGCCCCTTCAACGGTCTCTTCATGTTGGGAGCCGTGGAGGGTGGATATGTTGCCGGTGGCGGCCTTGTAGAGGCAAGAGCGGGCTTGGGTTTAAGCGCCAGAGAGCTGATCGGATATGACTCCCCCGTTGATCTCTCGGTCCACGCTTACATCGCCAGAGGGGGATACAATTCTGTGTTCCAACGGAACGGAGACATCGGTTTGAACCCTCATCAGGTGGGTGCATGCCTGATTTATGAGAACGTGAGAGCCTGTGTTGACTACCGTGATTATTCAGAAAGTTATAATTCCGTAACAGGGCCGGGAAACCGGAGTCTCGAATTTTTTGGTTTCTCTCTGGGCTACGATCCCGATTTGCTAAAAGGGGAACAGACAGAGCGGGTCCAGATCAACGCCAAGTAAAGCAGACCGATCAACATCCATCCCACATTTTGTCCATCCTCATTCTGTATCAACTGACAGGCGCCTCCCCCTTTGGAAGGTTGAACCTCTTCTGTGGAAGTGCCCGTTGCGGCTGATTCAGAAGGGGATGTCTTGCCACCATTTGGAGAAACCGGAGCTGACGTGGAAGAAGAAGAAGAAGAGGATGAAGCCGGTTTTGTATTGCTGTCGTTGTCGTTGTCACGGCCGTTGACAACGCCGTCGCAATCGAGATCATTTTTGTCGGGAGGCGGCGAACATTTTTCACCGTTGTGTATAAGACTTAGGTCGGTATCGATATTTTTTTCAACCCCGTCATCCAAGTCATCACCATCGGTATCTGCGTTGGTCGGATCGGTCTCGTTGAAATCGAGCCATCCATTATGGTTGGCATCTTCTTCGCCGTCGTTCAAATCATCGCCATCGGAATCGGGGTTCATCGGGTCGAGAACGCGGATTTTATCAAAATTGCTCCCCACAGCCTGCAAACCACGACACTCCGGCGAAGCGGCATCAGGATTGATTTTGCCGGTCTCGAGGCCGTCACCCAGACCATCACTATCGCTGTCGCATTTGCGTGGATCGCTTTTGAAATTATTAACCTCGTCGCCGTCATTCAATCCATCGCCATCGGTATCGGGGACCAGGGGGTCCGTTTCGTTTGCATCGAGTCGACCGTTGTGGCTGGCATCTTCTTCGCCATCGTCCAAGCCATCATCGTCGGTGTCGGACACCGCCGCATCGGTCTCCTTCTCCTCTTTTTTTCCGCTGATATTTTTATCCTCTGTCGCATCGAAGAGCCCGTCATCATCGCTGTCTTTTGAAGCCGGATCTGTTTTCGTTGCCGGATCGGCATCATAGAGACCGATCAGATTTTCCCATTTCTGCTTGTCCTCCGTAACATCTTCTTTCCAGACTCCATTGGAGGGTTTGAGTGTGCCACTTTGTGTGGCCTTCTCGACACATTCCGTGGAGAGGGGCAGAAACAGAATGGAGCTCACAGTCCCCTTTTGAAGCTCCAGGATTCTTTCCTTGGTCACACCAGCTTCCAGACCATCTGGCAGGCAATCGCCATCGGTATCGGGGTCAGCGGGATTGAGCCGAGCCAGGCGCTCTTCACCATCGTTCAATCCGTCGCTGTCGGTGTCGGGGTTTCTCGGATCGGTCTCATTAAAATCGACGCGACCGTTCAAATTGAGATCTTCTTCTGTGTCGGGAATGCCATCGCCATCCACATCTGCCGCATCTGACGGATGATCTTCTGGCGTGGAAACGGAGAAGGGGGAAGAGACATTCAAAAGTTTATCGGTGGCGATAGCGGTAAGCGAGAGACTGTTGCCCGAAGGGGCGACATTTTTTGGAATGACCGTTTGAAAATCTCCGTTCGCCAAAACTTTTTCGGCAACACCCAGAAAAATTCTGCCCTCATAAATTTCAACGCGCACATTGGAATAAGAAACCAAACCCAGACTCCACGGATCGGAAGGAGCTGTGCTGAAGGGAATATGCCCCGTCACCACAAGATTCCCATGAGCATCGGGAACGCCAACCAAACCCTGCGGCGCCGGAAAAACAGGACCGGTGGTCTGAATCGCATCGCCTCCATTATCGTAAAAAGAGACTTTTGAGACGAGAATCGTGTGGAGATTGAGCGGATCAAAACCACTCCCCTCTTTTTTACAACGCCAGCCGATGGAAGCGGCATCCAGAAAAACACCGGCCTTTCCATTGTCGTGGATCATAGCACGACCCGATTCTGTAGATTCCACGCGGGTTTGGTAACCGCTGGCGGCGACCCCATATCCGGCATTGTGATCTATTTCGGTGTCGACCAAGGCAATATTTCTGGCTTTGGCAACGGGAAGCAAAAGCCCCGCACAATTTGCGGAGGACTCTTCATCTGTAATCACGACTCCGTCTCCCCCGCTATTTGCAATTTCGCTCTCTTTCACGGCGATATCATTCCCCGTCAAAACCAGAGCCGCCCCACCGCTGTGCAACAATTTTAATTTTTGCAAAATAACGTGATTGCCTTCGACACGAATGGCAGTGCCCGGAAAATCTCTGAAAATAAGATTGGAAAGTGTGACCTCCGAACCCTTCACGTTAAGCCCCGGCTCCTTGATCTCTTTGGAGCCAATCAGCCGAACGGTGGCCCCCTCCTCTGCCTCTATTAGAACCGGGCCCGCCGATTGTCCCAGCACCAGGGGGGAATTTATAAAAACATCCATGGAACCATCAAACTGGAGAACCCCTTTGCCATCGGACGCGCAACCCCCCCTGGAAAGATTTTCAAAGGCATCAGCGAAATCATCTGGAGAGTGAACACGACAAGCCGAGGCCTGGGCAAACTGCCCCGGCAGAAGAGCCGCGAAAGACCACAAGAGGATAAAAAGAGTTTTCTTCATCACAATAGGTTATCGGCCCCTCGTTAAAATAGTTGCGTCCCATTTTGGCAAGTCATGACGCGTTATGTTAAGCAGGAAGAAGCGAAAGCCGTTCTGCATGCAAAACGTATCCGCTTCCTGATCGGTGAAGCAACTTTTTTTGCGGGTTGCCGATACCTATTGTATGAACACCATTCGAACAATATCCTCCCTCTGGCCTGCTGTTGTTTTGGGCGAGGTGGGAGAGAAGAAAATTTTGAAGGAGATTCCGCTCGCCGAGGCCTCTTTTGAGATCACACGGCTCAATGCGTGGGTTCCCTTTGAGACAACGTTTGAATTTGTCGGCAAAGATGGATCCATCTATGAAGCCACTGCAAAATTATCCTACTGGTGCAGGAAAACTTCCGAAAACAGCTACACGCTCTTCTGGAGAACCTCCAAACGCCGCCTGCCTCCCACCAGCAAGGACCAAAATATCTCCTTCCAATTGCACAAAGGCCGCTACCCCAAAGACCTGACACTGATCGTGGAAGGCGACGCGCAATCCGAACATCCCAAAGTGCAGGGAATCAGGATCGTCCAAGATTAAAAAATCTTCTCGCGGAAGTATCGACAAAAGCTGGAAGAGGGCGGAGAAAAAAGGGTCTTCGGGGACGCACCTCCTTTTGGGTCGGACCCAAAATGGGTGCTCCGGTCTCGGCAATTTTGGCTTTGGATCCCGTTTGTAAAAT
>JAUSII010000013.1 GCA_030648035.1 Deltaproteobacteria bacterium
GGTGGTGCAGGGGTGTGTGCTGGTGATCTCTTTCGGATATGTTTTCATCAACACATTGACCGATTGCCTCTATCATGTGATCGATCCGAGGGTGAGACTGAAATGAAAAACTTGAACATCAAACTGGGTGTTATTCTGGTGATCTCTCTCGTTTGTATCGCCATCTTCGCCCCCTGGATCAGCCCGCACGATCCGAACACCTTTTATCTGGATCAACAGTTGGAAGGTCCTCATGCCGGTTTCTGGTTTGGCAATGACACGTTTGGTCGCGATGTTTTGAGCCGCATTTTTTATGGTGCCCGCGTCTCTTTGGGGATCGGGTTTGTGGTGGTGTCTTTCAGCATGACTGTTGGAGTGGCCATCGGCGTTCTGGCCGGCTGGTATGACGGCATTTTCGATCTCTTTTTTTCCTTCATCTCCGATATTTTTCTGGCCTTCCCCGGTTTTCTGCTGGCCGTCGCGGTGGCGGCGTTTGTCGGTCCCTCCATCTTCAACGTGATTTTTATCTTGAGTCTGATGGGATGGGTAAGCTATGCGAGGCTCGCGCGCGGACAGGTGCTGGTTTATAAAGAGCGTGAATTTATTCGGGCATCGAAAGGTTTGGGGGCATCCAACAGGCGTCTGATTCTCAAACATCTTCTTCCCAATCTGGCCGGCCCGCTTCTGGTGCAGGCCACGTTCGGCATGGCTGGTGTGATTCTGGTGGAGTCGACATTGAGCTTTTTGGGGCTCGGTGTTCCGGTGGAAATTCCGAGTTGGGGGAATATGCTTGATCAGGGAACACAATATCTTTTGATCGCCCCGCATCTTTCCATTTTTCCGGGGTTTTTTATCATGCTGGTGGTGTTGGGGTTTAATTTTTTGGGTGACGGATTGCGCGATCGCCTGGATCCAAGGAGAGAAATTTATGTTGACGGATGAATTGAGAAAAAATCTGGGCCAGATTTTCATGATCGCTTTCGAGGGGGTCGAACCCTCCGCAGAAACAATGTGGCTTCTGGAAAACAGACATGTCGGCGGGGTGGCTCTTTTTGCCTCCAACTGTCCTACGCTTGGTCGGACTTTTGAATTGGTGAGTCAGCTTAAATTAAAAAGTCCGGGTTTGTGTCTGGCGATCGATCACGAAGGGGGTCGGGTCCATCGTCTTCCCAAACCGTTCACCCATTTTCCCGCGATGCTGAAACTGGGCAGGCTGTATGAAAAAATGCCTTCTTCGCAATTGGCGTTCGATGTGGGGCGGGCCATGGGCAGGGAACTTTCCGCAATGGGAATTCATTTTAATTTTGCGCCGGTGCTGGATGTCCATACCAACCCTTTGAATCATGTGATCGGTGACCGTGCCTTCAGCAATGATGCCGAGGTGGTGGCGCTGGTGGCCTGTCAGCTGATTCAGGGTCTGCAGGAGATGGGCGTTGGCGCGTGCGGTAAACATTTTCCGGGACACGGCGATACCAATGAAGATTCGCACGAACTTCTGCCCAGACTCCCGCACAACTTGAAACGGCTGGAGGCGCTGGAGTTGATTCCGTTTGCGGCGGCGATCCAGCAAAAAGTCGCCGCGATCATGACGGCGCATGTGGTCTACAACGGTTTGGACAAAGAGACCCCCGCCACGTTTTCGGTCAAACTTCTGCGGGATCTTCTGACCGACAAGATGGGTTTTGAAGGGATGATTGTGTCTGATGATCTCTCCATGGGGGCCATTTCCAAAACGGCTTCTCTGGAAGAGGCGTGCGTCTCGGCCTTTATGGCCGGTTGCGATCTTCTGCTCGTGGGCAAAAACCCGAAAGCGCAGGCCAAGGCGATCGATTTTTTTGTAAGAGCGGTGGAAGAAGAGAGAATTCCAAGACAGAGAGTGGACCAGGCCTTGCAAAAAATCGCCCAATTCAAGAAACAATTTTGCCCAAGGGGGGTCCAAAGACCCGATCCTTCGGTCATCGGCTGTAAAGAGCATCAAGTATTATTTAATAAAATCAATCAGTTGGCTTGATATAAAAATCCTTCCAAAATCCACCCTTTGGCAAACTATTTGCAATGTCTCCTTCGTGTGGAACTTTTAAAGTCCACAGAGATAGGTGCCAAGTGCATGATTTGGTTGTTTTTTTATGATTAATATTCTTGAATGTGAAACTTGAAACTGTAGTCGGGAGACCTCATGGATATTTATAAAAAAAGTGGTGCGGTGGAGCGGGAACACGCAGGGAACAAACTCACACGCGAAGATGTCCGGGTGGCTGACAATAAATCCTCTCCTTTAACCCGGGCCTTTGCAAATTCTTCTATAAAAACAGATCGCCCCGTTTTAAAAGATTCTGGAGAACCCAAAGGATCTGAATTGCTTCAACCAAAAGGAAATATTTCAAGCCCCAAAAATGATGGTTCTGTCACAACGCATTCCGCATCACCAACGCCGGTTCAAAAACCGTCCAACGGACATCGGACATCGGACATCGGAAAGCAGGTCAATGAAAAGCCGTTCAGCGGACATCGGACTTCGGACATCGGAAAAGGGGAAACAGGGGTTGGGAAAAATCAGTTTGTGGCGCACTCTACTTATGTTGCGAGCGTGAACAATGCCTCGCCGCTGGATCAGGTTCTTAAAAATAAAAATACTCCGGCAACTCCTCCCAAAGAAGAGACGAAAAAGGGAAACACAGATGCGGCTGGAAAATCTCAACCGGACCTCGCTGAATTGCGAGAGGCTGTTGCTACAGCCAAAGGAGTGCCGGCACCGTTGGCGCAGCAAGGGGGAGCGAAGGCGGGGGCGGAAAATAGAGAACCGAAAACAGAGAATGGAGAACGGAAAACGGGAGAGCGGAAAACGGAGGGTGGAAAGCGGAGTGGCGGTGCAAAGGGATCTTCTGCAATTTTAGAACAGGGTAATGCGGGCAACGGTTCTCTGGAGGCCTCCTCGGGTGGTGTTGCCGGAGGGAGTGGGGGAGAAACACAATCGATTGCCGATATGGCACCGGCCGCCAGTTACACGGTAAACCCGGATCCGATATATGCAAATCTTGATAAGGTGAGGATGGCCAGTGATGAGTTTAAAAAAAATCTTTTGAAAGTGATCGATATGCCTCCGTATGTGGCCCAGGTTTTTGAAAACGCGGTTCATCTCGATGACAAATTAACCGAAATTCTGGAGCGCGGTTTGGCGGCGCGCTTGAATGTAAATGGAGGGATGAATGGTTGATTTTAATTTTTCTCCCGTTGCCTATTATTTGAACGGCCCCAGTTTCGCTCCTTTCGAATGGGGGGCCATGTCGGCGCTCGATTTCGGGCCACCTGAAACTTTTCTCCCATTTCTTCCCTCTCCCATGGACAGGGGCTTGGAGCGATTGACAGGTGGCATCGGCAACGGCGGATGGGGGCCGGTCTCTCTCTCCATGTTTGGAGACAGTCCTTTTGCTCAAGGGGTAGATAATTTCCAAGGAAGCGATGTGAACGGCGCCGCCAACATTGTCGGTGGATGGGGTGATGCGATGATCATGACCAATCCGTTCAACCCGTGGCAACTCGGTTCCAACATGTATAGTGGCGACGCCGCACCCGCTTTTAATTATCCATTTCCTCTCCCTTATAGTCCTGTGCAATCCGGTAATCAGACAGGTCAGGGTGCAGGGGCGAAGGCCGCCGCTTCTCCTGCAGAGGCGAAGGTGGCTGAAAATAAAGAAGCAGAAGACAAAAAACCACCCCCCTCTGAAGGAGGGGACTCCAAGGGAGATGAAGAGGGGGCTGGCGGACCCGAAAGACATGCTGGCGGCAGAGGCGCTCCGAAAAAAGCACCGCCACCACCAAAACCGGCAAGACGGGCCTATGAAAATCCTGACGGAACTCTTCGTGAAGGGGCGATCGATTTAACTGCCGGTCAAAAGGTGGATGCAAAAACTACCAAGACGACGGAGCCTCCACCGGTGGTTGTTGACAAAGATCCAGTCAAGATCGAATTAACTGCGTTAACACCGCAGGAGAGGGAGGTATTGCCTGTTGGGTTAAAACGCGAAAAAATTTATAAGGTTTCGTCCGGCTCTGCGAAGGGGTTGGTGCTGATCAAAAATGGAGATGTGTTTCCCATGAGGGTTTCTTCATCGGGTGAATATAGTGTGGCCACCCAAAAGATGGGGTCCATGAAAAACGGCAAATTCTTTCCTGATTAAATAACCCAAAATTGTCATTGCGTAAGGTGGGCGCCATCCCGATGATCAACGGGATTGCCACGTCGCCTGCGGCTCCTCGCAATGACAATGTTGAAAATAACAAGCGAGGATCTGGCTTTGCCAGTCCGAGCGGAAGGGGTTTTGGGGGGAAGTAGTCCCGAAGGGACGAGTCGTTCCCCCCAAATATAATAACACCGCACAAAAAAAGACCCCCCTGGACAATTCCAGAGGGGCCAAAAGGGGGGTTTATTGAAGCTCCTATTCGAAGCCTCTCAATATAATTATCGGCAGACCCTACCCCCAAAGTTGCTTCCCCTTGATATTTTTTTTTATTGGCGATAGGGATGCGCCCCTATGATTTATGACCGTTATTTTGAAAGAGTGAACGAGGCGGCCACCTTCCTCAAAGGGAAGGTCAAAGAGAGCCCCAAGCTGATCCTTGTTTTGAGCGGGGGGTTGAGCCATCTGGTCCATGATTTGACCGATACCCACATTTTCAAATCGTCCGAAATTCCCCATTTCCCCAAAGCGAGGGTCGAGGGCCACGCGGGGGAACTCATTTTTGGCCGCTACAAAAACAGCCCCGTGGTGGTTTTGAAAGGGCGTTATCATTTTTATGAAGGGCTCACTCCGCAAGAGGTGGTCTTTCCCTATTTCGTTCTACATGCATTGGGGGCGGAGACTCTGGTAACCACCAATGCCGTTGGTGGCATCCGTGCCGATCTCGATGCGGGAGATGTGATGGTCTTGACCGACCACATCAACATGATGGGGACCAACCCGCTGATTGGTCTCTCCATTCAACGTCCGCAGGATCAATTCCCCAGCATGCAACAGGCTTATGATCCGGAGTTGATGCGTCTCGCCAAAGAGATCGCCAAAAAACAAAATTTGAATCTCAAAGAGGGAGTCTATCTTGCAAACCCGGGGCCGAGTTATGAAACACCGGCCGAGATTCGCGCCTATCGTTCTCTCGGTGCTGATTCCATCGGCATGTCGACCGTTTTCGAAGTGATCGCCGCCCGTTTTTTAAAAATGCGGGTTCTGACATTCAGCATCGTCACCAACCCCTCTGCCGATCGACATGCCGGAGAGATGCGGCATGAAGAGGTTCTGCAGGTGATGCAAAAAGCCGAAGGAAAAGTGGTCGATCTTTTGCGCGGAGTTTTAACCGATATTGCCAAACCCGTCTACTGACAGGTCCGTAATTTAACTGACGATGAGGACCTGTCTGCACAACAGGACTGCAGGGAAAGTCCTCTCGGACTGTCATATGAGCTACAGCCCTGTTAGTAAAATCTGGAAACTGGGAACCCGTGGTTCTCCGCTTGCTCTGACGCAATCGAGAGGTGTGGCCCTGTCTCTCCAACAGCGTGACCCAAATTTAAAAATCGAAGAGGTGATCATCGAGACTTCCGGCGATCGTTATACCGGAGATCGCCTCGCCGATGCCGGTGGCAAGGCGCTTTTTGTCAAAGAGATCGAAGAGGCATTGCTGACAAAAAAAGTGGATTTTGCCGTGCACAGTCTCAAAGATGTTCCGGGAATTTTGCCGCAAGGTTTGATGCTGGCCGCTTTTCCCCCGCGCGAAGACGCGCGCGACGCTTTTCTATCGGTGCGCTATGCCTCTTTCGATGCTTTGCCCAGGGGGGCAAGGCTTGGGACTTCGAGTCCCCGCAGAGAGATGCAGATCAGGGCAATGCGGCCCGATCTGGTGATCCTTCCCGTGCGCGGCAATATCGATACGCGCTTGAAAAAAATTGAAAACGGGGAATACGACGCACTGGTTCTGGCCGCCGCCGGTCTCCATCGCCTGAATAAAAAAAATGTGATCCGCAATTATTTTGATCCCGATGTGCTGATCCCCGCTGTGGGGCAGGGGGTTTTGGGAATCGAAACGCGCGTCGATGAAAAAGAGCTCATCTCTTTTCTGAAAACACATTTGGAGGAGAGGGTCTCTTCACTCACAGCGCGAGCCGAGAGAATGTTCCTTGAAAAAATGGGCGGTGATTGTTACACGCCGCTTGCAGGATACGCCCGCTTGCAGGGGGAAACTCTTCATCTGGTCGGCTGGATGGCAACACCCGATGGCCAAAGAAACGTGCGGCTGGAAAAGTCGGGCCCTTCGACACATCCGGAAGAACTGGGTGCTGTTTTGGCCGGGGAGGTTTTGCATGCGATTGCTCATCACACGCTCTCTTGAAAAATGTGTCTCTTTAAAAGCGAAGCTCGAAGCCAAGAGCTTTGAAGTTTTGTTTCTGCCTCTCATCCAGATTTCTCCTCCCTCCGATGGTGGGGCTGGTTTAAAGAAAGCCGTTTTGAATCTGAAAAAATATGACGGGCTGATTCTGACGAGCGTCAATGCTGTGGAGGCAGTTGCAAAAGTTGTCAAAAAACTTCCCAAAAATTTGCAGGTCTTTGCCGTCGGTCCCAAAACCGCAATGGCCGCCAGTCGCCAAGGCTGGAAGGTCGTTCAACCCAAAACCAGCAGGGGAAGCGCCGGGTTGGTGGAATTTTTCAAGGGAAGATGTCCCGGAAAAAGATTTTTATATCCCGCTTCGAGCATCGCCGACAAAAAATGGATTCAGTCGCTCAAAAAAAAGGGGGCAATCGTAACCGTGGTGGAGGCCTATCAGACAAAACCGGCGGCTTCTGTTAAAAACAGGTTCCAGAAAATTTTCAGGAAAAAAATCGACGCCGTTTTGTTTTTCAGCCCTTCTGCCGTCCGCCATTTTGTGGCGTTGGGGATGGAAAAAAATGTGGTCTGCATCCCTTTTGGCCCAACCACCGCCCGCGCTTTAAAAAAAGCCGGTTTGAAGCCAGCCTTCGTTCCAACTGAGTCCAGTGAAGTCGTGTTTGCAAAAGAGATCGGAAATTTTTTTAAAATTCCTGCGGAATAATCTGGACTGTCCCTTCGCCATCCATCTCAACACTTCCCAGCGGTGGGTCGGGAACAAGAAACCGTTCAATGTTCCACGGGAGGGTGGAGGTGTTTTTGTGGAGTCGGTCGATGGGGATATTCACGTCTCTGGGGGAAGGGATCATTCTTTTGAAGGCATGATCAAACCATTTTTCAGTTCCCCCCTTGGTGTTGAATTTGGAACCGGGGGCGTCGGTAAATTTGCAGTTGGATTCCCAGACTTCAAAAATCGGATCGACAATTTTGATATCGAGCCGCGCTTTATCTTCGTCGGCTTGGGTGAAGACCATCTCATAGGGAAATTCTCCGATGCCCACCTTCAGTGTGCATTCTCCAGTGGGCCATTTCGCCAGAAAACCCTTCACCTCGCTCGATACTTTTCCCTTGCCACGAACGACATCGACCTTGTTGCGCACCGTCCCCTCCATGTGCACCTTGTAGGTAACGATGAAACTGTCGGGGGAATCGGCAAAAACATAATTCAGTGTGACTTTTCCATCGACCTGGATTTTGAAAGGGGCTTCGAGATCGCCTTTTGATTCCAGTGGCACATCTCCCATGGGAATATCCAGTGGAGGCGCAATCTGCTGTAAAAGATCGTTTTCAGGAACCTGTGCAGACAGGGGAGAGCTGTAAAAAAGGAAGGCCAGAAAAAGAACCTGAAAGAAGAAGCATATAGGCATCCGGCGCATTGCAATCATTCTAAAGACTTTCGTATTAGATTTCTACCTCAAATACAAGCTTCGGTAACTTACACCGACAAAAGCTGAAAGCGGGGAGAGAAAAAAGGGCATTCGGGGACGCACCTCATTTTGGGTCGGACCCAAAATGGGTGCTCCGGTCTCGGCAATTTTGTTTTTGGATCCCGGATGTAAAATTGCCTCCGACAGGCCACCTCATCCCACTTTTTTCTCTCCCCGCTTTCAGCTTTTGGCCATGTATTTTTTCGAACTATAAATTTTTTAATTCGAAGTGGCGGTGCGATTTTTGAGCGGGAAATGTGGTGCGCAACGACTGCGCAGGCCCGCCAATCCCCTCGGGGGATTTTATACTTGGCGGGCCGAGGAACTAACGGAGCTTGGGGGCCTCCCCAAGCGGAGTGGGG
>JAUSII010000021.1 GCA_030648035.1 Deltaproteobacteria bacterium
TTGAAAGGCAAAATCCGATGTACTAGGAAAGTGATTGAGAAATGAATCTTTATTTTTTAATCTGCTTTCGTTCGCCAGAAGACAAGTAATTCTGTTTTGAAACGACTCTCTTCCCGCTTTTCTTTTCCAATTCTTTTCTGGCGTTGCCGGCAATTGCGCCACCCTCTCTGGCGGTGTGTTTATTTTCCACAAAGCCACGCGAATCTTTATTGCGGGTTATTTCAGTTGTGGCGGCCTCACCCAACATAGAGAAAATCAATTCCAAATCGTTCATGTGATCCCGTAAATTTTCTCGTTCCAGACCCTTATGTTTTTTATATTCCGAAGGGGTCATGCCAAAGGCGGCCTTGGAAATTTCGGCGGTCAAAATGGAATATTCTCTCTCTTCTTTGACACCCCGATTTTTCCATTCGGCGGTCAATTCTTCGCGAATCGCGATGCTCCGCATCCGTTTTTCAATCCAGCTTTCGGGATATCCTTTGGCTTTGTAGATGGCGCGTGCCCGTTTGGACGCCAACTCTGGATCTTCAATTTCCTGGATACGTTCATAGCCGACCTTCGCCAGCCAACGCTTGAAGGGCTCTGCCTTTGGGGATGGTATGGATTGGATGATGCGAAAGATGCCTTCCGTATTAGCGCAGTTCATCATTTGTTTGCCGCCTTCTGTGGGGACTTCAAGGGTATGGACAATTTGTCCATACCCTTTGGATAACTCCTGATCTCTGCGGCGCATTTTATTGATGTAGTCTTTTACATTAAGGCTATCAATAAGCGCCGAAACAACATCCTCAACAACAAAATACCACTCATTATTGTGAAGAGTTTTGCGAATTTTCTTTCCGCGAAATATAGCTATTTTTGTTTCCATAATTACCCCCATAAACCACAGGCATTCATTTTCGTCCAGCCAACTCCTGCAACTTCTATAAGCAAATCTTATGCCAACCGTTGAGATGAATTATATTTGGGTCTGGAGGAATTTCAGAAAATAAAGCGACGGATTTTGGACGAAAGGTGCAGTGAATCGGTCGTTATCAAATTATCATCGACTGTGGCCCTAAAATCCTCTAGGAGTGGGGCCATATGCATCCCGCTGAAAATTTAAAAGAAAAAAAGAAGCTCGTTTTTACTGCTCAATCGGCAAACAATTTTCAGTTTCGATTTCAGATCTGCAAATTTGTTTTTGATCAGGGGGCAGTTCCCCTAAACCCCTTCATGACATATGATTACTTTCTGGCAAACCTTGTTGAGCATGATCTTATTCGCAATGCGAATAATAATCTTCTGGCCCGTTGTGATGAACTTTGGGTGTTTGGTGAGCTTGCCGATGGCGTTGAGGTTGAAATTGCTTATGCAAAACAGCTTGGGATGCCGATTCGATTTTTCACGGCGAATCGTTTTAGTGAAAAAATTTCAGAGATCAAGTGACACCTAGTTTTAACCACTCAATTAACGAGTGCGATCAATGTCATGAGGCCTTCTTACATAGCACTGCCAACTTGGAATCTCCTCACAAGAGATTGTAATTATTTTCTAAACCCGATCGGGTTTTTGGACTTGGCTGGCGGCGTGGTCATCAATTCACGAATGGCATCGAAGACCATTTTGAATTGATGGTCATATTGTTTTTCCAGTTGGGCCAATTTTTGTGCGAGATCTTTATTTGAGGCAATCATTTTGCGAAGTTTTACAAAAGTGCGCATGATAGCCACGTTGACCAAAACAGCCCTTGGACTTTGTAAGACGCCAGACAACATGGCCACGCCCTGTTCGGTGAACACATAGGGTAAATAGCGGCGACCTCCTTTTTCCTTTGAGATGCCAAAATGGCATCTCAAAGATTCATCTTCTTTTTCAGTGAGTTGAAAGGCAAAATCTTCAGGAAATCGCTCTAAATTGCGTTTAAAAGCCCTATTAAGAGCCCCTGTTTCAACACCGTAAAGTTCCGCCAAATCGCTATCAAGAAGGACTTTTTCTCCCCGGATAAAAAGTATTTTTTGCTCCACCCGTTCAACGGGCACGAGATCGCTCATGACATTTGTATAAGCAATCCGCATGCCAACCGTTGAGATGAATTATATTCGGACCTGGAGGAATTTTAGAAAATAAAGCGACGGATTTTGGACGAGAAGTGCAGCGAAATGGTCGAATTATCAAACATCTTTATCAAAACGGCTTTCGCTTCTTGCTGAGCAAACGAAACAATCCCGTTGATTCACGGGATTGCTTCGTCGCTTCGCTCCTCGCAATGACAATTTCTACCCCCTCGCCTCTGCGGTTCTTCTCAAGGCGATGCTCACGCCGGGATAACGGCGCATCAGATTTTCCAGAATGACTGCGTTCAGTTTGAGAACGGTGGTGTCACTTTCTGCCAGCACCGATGCCGAGCGTGGGGCGTTGTTGCTTAAAGCCATTTCGCCGATCATGGTCCCGCGGGTGCGCACGAGATCGAGCGTGCCGCTGTTTTTGACAACCCGCACACTCCCCTCCACCACCACATAAACATCGCGGCTCACATCGCCTTCACGCAAAAGAGCCGTTCCACTTTCATAAGTCTCGAGCGTTGCATCTCTGAACAGCACATCCAGAATAATGTCGGGCAACACGCCGAGTGACGACTTTTTCACGGCGGCATACGCTTCGCGGCGCACGGCGCGAATGTGAGTAATCTCTTCCACAAACCGTGTCCCCGCCACCGACTCCCGCAGAGCTTGTGCCGATATTTTTAATGCACGGGAAGGAACGGCCGCCTTGACCGTGGCATTGCGCGGCTCGCCCAGAAGAGCGGCCTCACCGAAAATTCCGGAGGGGCGCTCCACAATTTTTTCATCGCCCTTGAAAACCTCCACCGCACCATCGATGAGAATATAAACCGCATCATCGGTCGACCCTTCCTGTAACAAAACCTCTCCTGCCTCCAACATTTGATACGCGCCTCTTTCAATCAGCGCCGCTTTGGCTGACGCGGGAAGCTCCGC
Organism: Deltaproteobacteria bacterium; assembly: GCA_030648035.1. Classification (GTDB taxonomy): domain Bacteria; phylum UBA10199; class UBA10199; order SPLOWO2-01-44-7; family SPLOWO2-01-44-7; genus JAUSII01. Next base: position 2,979 of record JAUSII010000021.1, read on the forward strand.
CAAAAGGGGAATTCGATCGATGCTCCGCAGTAGGGTCATCTCAACTTTATCGGGAACAAAATCACTCACATGAGCGGACAAATCGATGAAGCCCTCATGACCCGCCTTCCATTTTGGAACACCGGCCGCCTCTGCCGCCGCATCGGCAATATGATAGACATGCACGTTACTGGTATCGATACCCATCCTTTGTGCCAACTCAATCAACTCCCGTGTTTTGGCCGGATCGGTGTGGATGGGCGGAATGCCCCCTTCAATCAAAAGGGCCGGCGGCGGATTCTGTCCTTTGGTTGCCATCAACAAACTCATGTGGCGCAAAACATTCATCGCCCGCTCGCGGCTCATCACCGCGGGTTCTCCATTGGGTCCCTTTTGTGTATATTTCCAGATATCCGAATGATCGGCGAAGGTATCGCCGGTGAATAACAAAATCAGTTTTCCGGTTTGATCATCCACACCATCATAGACTTCGCAACCGAGTGTCGGAACCGGATGAAAGGCGTAATCGAAACGGAGTTTAAGTCCGTTGATTTCTGTCAGCGTCTGAAGCGTGAGAGGAACAAAATTCCATTGATGCAGACCCTCTTCTTTGCCACCGATCGCCAACTCATATTCACGTTGCAACATGCCAAACACGGTCGGTGTCGAATAAATTTTGATCTGTGGCAGAAGCCGCAACAATCTGGGGATGGAATTGCCGAAGTGATCGGTATGACCGTGGCTCAAAACAATCCCGTCGATGGCATCCAGCGGAAGATTGTTGGCGATAAAATATTCGATCGTGTTGGAAGGGGGATCAAACAAAACGACCTTGCCCCGATTCCATAGCATGAATCCGCTGGTCGGCCCCTTGAAACCGTGACCTGTGCCCAGCGCCCATGCGCCCGGCCGCCCCTCAAATAAAACTTTTTCCCGCACCATTTGCAGTGCCGGATTTCTCAAGGCATCGAGATTGCTTTGCAGTGAAACTTGAGGGACCGGATATTTTTTGAGATCCAGAGTTCCCAGTGCCACACCATTATCGACAATTTCATAAACCATCGGCGCGATTTTTCCGATTTTCACCCCGCCAATCGAATAGCCTCCTTCACTGTCGAGAGAGGCTACCTGTCTTAAGGCATCCGGGGCCGGTGCTGGAAACCCTCTCGATATTTCGGCCTGAAGATCGGGAAGGCCTCTGGCCCCCTCCGGATATTCTTTTTGAACCGACTCATTCAGCGATTCGCCACGGGGCCCCAACAGGGAGAGATCCAAAAAACTTTTCATTCTTGTCGCCACACCAGCATCGGGCGCCACAATCGTGAAGGGCGTTCCTTGCGTGACAAAGAACATATATTGCTCGAAATCAGTTGGCAGAAGGCCGTCGCACTCATCGACATAATCGAGATCGACAACAATGGTGGTCGGGATCAAATGGGGGATCTCTGCTTTCTGTTTTCCGAAGCCACCCCCTCTGGCAAAAATATCAAAAACATCCTGATTGCTCCACATCGGGGCCCCAAATTGGATCCAGCCTTGGGATGTTTGGACCATTACCCCTCCACGCGGCAGAATCTGGATTTTATCGGCTGGGATATCGCCCCCGCCTCCTATCCGACCTGCCCCATTTTCCAGGAATGGCAACGGCGCCCCTGCAACTCCAACATAAGAATCGATCGGAACCGTCGCGGCCGCTTGGACTGCTATCGCCCCTGCTTCTACGGCCACGTTTACCGCCACCACCCCTAATCCTGCCGCGATACTGTTTGTCATTTACCCCTCCTTGTTTGACGGATTGGATTGCAAGGGCTGTGCCAAGAGAATTTGCGGTCGAGATGCGTTTATTTCCGAGTTGGGCGTTAATTTTTGTTGATTATTGGAACTTGATATGAATAATTCAGTGCCGGTTGTGAATTTTTCATATGAGACTAAGAATTTATCCTAAAGTCCTTATAATCCTTCTAATTACGGCGATCATCCCGATGCTCTCTCTGGGCTTGATGACATTGCACGATGTCAAGAAGGCGGTCGCCCAGGAAATTCAAAATGGGCTCACCTATCGGGCCACCGAAATTGCAAACAGAACAGCGACACTTTTAAACTCGGCGGTCACCGATCTGGAAATTCTCAAACAACTCCCCCGAACAGAAAAAATGTATCTCGATTTTTCGAACACCAAACGTTCCGAAATCTGGACCCGGATAGGAACCGACGCCGCCCCCAAAGAAATTCGGCCGATGATTCCCATTTATCGCGAAATCTCGTTTGCCGACCCAGAGGGGCAAGAGACACTCAAAATCGAAAATAAAAGGGATGCCGATTGGAATGTCAGCACCCTTGTCGCCACCCAAAGTGAGCTCAAAAATATAAGCGACCCAAAAGCGACCCTTTTCAAATCGGAGGATTATTTTTTAAAAACGAAGAACATCTCCAGAGATCAGATTTATATTGGCCATCTGACCGGCTGGTATGTCAGCGCCAAAGACCAGTTGATGGGGGCAAAAACCCCCGAAGAGGCGGTGGAGGGAAAAAGATATGACGGTCTCATCCGTTTCTCTGCCCCCGTCTATGGAACCAATGGTGTTTTTGAAGGGGTTTTGACGCTGGGACTCGACCAGGCGCATCTGCAGGAGATCACCATCCATGTCGATCCTCTTCAAAGAGAACCGATTGTCTTTGCCCCCTATTCCTCCGGAAATTATTCCTATCTCTTTGATAACGAAGGCTGGATTATCACACATCAAAAACTTTGGGATATTCGGGGCTTGAATCCTGACGGCCAAAGGGTGGAGCCCTTCAAAAATGTCAGCGGCACCAATGCCGGACCGGTCAATCTGGTGGAGGGCCCGAAAAACGAGACGCATGACAAGTTGGTGGGGCTGATGCAGAACATCCAGAACAAAAAAAGTGGGGCCTTTCAGATTCCCAATCTTGGGCTTGAAGGGATGGGACCGACCTTGCAGGCCCACTCCTATGCTCCCATCCTTTTTAACAAAGGGCCCTATCAGAAATCGGGTGTTTTTGGCGGCGTGATGGCAGGCGCCAAAATTTCCGCTGTCAACATGGTGGCACTGCACATCACAAGGAGTTTTTATTTCTTTGCATTCGTCACTCTCGTTCTGGTCATCATCTTGTCTGCGCTTCTGGGAAAGAAAGCATCCGAATTGAGTCAGAGTCACGATGAACAACTGGAATTGCAGGAAGCCAAACTCGAATTGCAGAAAAAACTGGCTGAAAAAGAGAAAAAAGAGAAGCAGGAACTCAAAATCAGGGTGGCGGAGCTTGAAAAAGACCTGCAGGTCACCTCTTTTGAGGGAATCATCTATTCCAGCGCCCCCATGAAGAAGGTTTTGGGACAGGTGATGCAGATTGCGGCGACCGACGCCACCGTTCTGATTCTTGGAGAGCGCGGGACCGGAAAAGAAAAGATCGCCACCGCCATTCACAATTTGAGCCCGCGCAAATTGAAACCGATTTTGAGAGTCAATTGCGCCGCGATTTCAGAAAGTCTGATTGAGAGTGAGCTCTTTGGACATTCCAAAGGGGCCTTCACCGGCGCCGTGAAAGATCGCCCCGGTTTTTTTGAGGCGGCCAACGGCGGAACACTTTTTCTGGATGAGATTGGCGACATCAGCCCTGCCGTGCAGTCCAAGTTACTCCGTGTTTTGCAGGAGAAAAAAATAACACGGGTGGGAGAGACCAAAGAGAGGAACGTCGACACCCGACTCGTTGTTGCCACAAACAAAGATCTTAAAACACTCTCCCAAAATGGAGCCTTTCGGGCCGATCTCTATGACCGTCTCAATGTGATGCCGATCTCCATTCCCCCCTTGCGCGACAGAAAAGAGGATATTATCCCGCTGGTCCAGCATTTTATCGGGCAAGCGGGCCCACGGCACAGTAAAAATATTATAGGGCTGACCGAAGAGGCTATGGAAGAGATTCTGCATCACGACTGGCCCGGCAACATCCGCGAGCTTGAAAATGCGATTGAGAGAGCTGTTATCCAAGCCAGAGGTCATTATATTGAAAAAGAGTTTCTGGTTTTGCATTCAAATGGCAATGGCAACGGTGATTTTGCAGTAGGCCACAATCTACCCGACATGACCATCGACGATCTCAAAATAAAATATGCCCGCTTTGTCCGCGGAAAATATCCCGCCAAGCCGCTTAAAGAAATCCGCGAAATTCTCGATATCGACTGGAACACCTTGAGAAAATATCTCAATACATGATAAGGGGGCTCTATGATTAAAAAGGGGTTGAGCTTTCTCACCGCCACAGGTGAGGAGACCGGAACAGAACTTTTCGAATCCAAAAATCCATCCAATTTGAAGGATATTGTCGGCGTTTTTGCCTCTGCCACCCCCAAACAGGTCGAAACAGCCTGCAAAAAGGCCAAAGAGACCTTCAAATCGTGGAAAAAAGTTCCAGCACCGGTCAGGGCCGGCATCATCCAGAATTTTGGGCGGCTTCTGGAATCAAACAAAGAGGCCCTTTCTCGCACGGTCACACGCGAGATGGGCAAACCAATCCGGGAGGCGAGAGGCGATGTGCAAGAGGCCATCGACACCTGCAATTTTTTTGTGAGTGAAGGGCGCCGTCTCTATGGCATGACCATCCCCTCCGAAATGCCCAACAAAGAACTCTACACCTATCGCAGACCGATCGGCGTTTTTGCCTGCATCACCGCAGGCAACTTTCCGGTGGCGGTCCCCTCGTGGTATTTTATCCCTGCACTCATCGCCGGCAACACCTGCGTCTGGAAACCTTCGGGAGATACGCCACTCACCTCCTATTATTTTACACAGCTCCTTTATAAAGCCGGTCTGCCCGACGGCGTTTTTAATGTCGTTTTTGGGCATGGTTCCAAATCGACGGGGGAGTGGCTGGTGAACGCGGTTGACAAAGGTCTGGTCGATAAATTCGGATTTACCGGATCGACCGAAGTGGGTCGCGCTATTGGCGAGGTCTGCGGGCGCAATCTGCAAAACCCCTGCCTGGAACTCGGCGGGAAAAATCCGATGGTGGTCATGGAAGATGCCGACTTGGAACTGGCCGCAACCGGCGCGCTCTGGTCCGGCTTTGGCACGGCAGGGCAGAGATGCACCAGTCTTGGCAATTTGATTCTCCACCAATCGATTCGCGAAAAGTTTTTAAAAATTCTGATGGAAAAGGTTTCCAAAATAAAAATTGGCGATCCGACAAGCGAGGATGTTACCTATGGCCCCATGATTTCTGAAAAATTTCTGTCAGACCATCTCAAGAATCTGAAGACACTGATTGAACCCCACCAGAGAATATTGACGGAACCGAATGGCCAGATTACCGGAAAAAATAAATGGAAAAATTTTGTGGGTGATCCCGATGCGGGGGTTTTTGCTTTTCCAACGATCATTGATAATGTGAAACCGGGCGACAAGATCTATACCACAGAAACATTCGGGCCCCTGTTCAACATCATGGTGTGCAAAAACCTGGAAGAGGCTATAGAACTTGCCAACGGCACCGGCTATGGTCTCTCCTCGGCCATCTACACAGAAACGCCGCAATATATTTATCAATGGAAAGAAGATATTTTTGCCGGCATGACCTCGATCAACAATTCCACCACCGGGGCTGAAGCGCATCTTCCTTTTGGCGGTAACGGCAAGTCTGGCAACGGCTCCAGGCAATCTGGGGTTTGGGTGATCGATCAGTTTACCAAATGGCAGGCGGTCAACTGGGATCTCTCCGGAAAATTGCAGTTGGCGCAGATGGAAACCGCTTATGTGGAACCCGATTTAAAATATACGATATGACCTCATTTACAAAAAACTACGACGGCCAAAAAGCGTGGAAGACCCTTAAAAAGAGATTGCTAATCGATGGTTATCATATCGTCATCGATTTCAAAAAAAGCAAAGGGGCCCACCTCTACAATCAGCTCGATCACAAAACCTATCTCGATTTTTATTCTTTCTTCGGTTCACTGCCGGTCGGCTTTCATCATCCGGGACTCAAAAATAAAGCGTATCAAAAAGCCCTGATCGAAGTGGCGCAGACCAAGGTGGCGTTGAGCGATGTCTATTCGCCCCACTTTGCCCGCTTTATCGATGTCTTTGACACAACCGCGCTTCGCAAACAATATCGCCATCTCTTTTTTGTCGAAGGGGGTGCGCCTGCGGTTGAGAATGCATTGAAGGTCGCCTTCGACTGGAAGACACAACTCAATTTGAAAAAGGGCCTTAAAATTGAAGCAAACAACATCATCCACTTTCAACAATGTTTTCACGGACGCATCGGCTACACCCTTTCGATGACTGATTCGCCCGATCCAAGAAAGACACAATATTTTCCAAAACTCCCGTGGTCGCGCATTTTGAATCCCAAAATAAATGTGTATGAAGAAGAGTCCCTCCCCCCGACGGTGGAGGCCCGGGAGCAAGAAGCTCTCCAGCAGATTGATGCGGTTTTGAACCAGTTTGGCCCGGAGACCGCCGCCATTCTTATAGAACCGTTGCAGTCTGAAGGGGGGGACAACCACTTCCGTCCGGAATTTTTGCAAAAACTCCGTGACATTGCCGACGAGAAAGATGTTCTCCTTATTTTTGATGAAGTCCAAACAGGTTTGGGCCTGTCGGGCCAGTGGTGGACCTATGAAAACTACAAAGTAAAACCCGACATTCTGGTCTTTGCCAAAAAAATGCAGGTGGGGGGGATTGCCGTCACCGACCGGATCGATAAAGAGGGGACTCCGAATTGCTTCAACACCTCCAGCCGGATCAACTCCACTTTCGGCGGAAACCTGACCGACATGGTCCGCGCCACCCGATACATCGAGATCATCCAGGAATACAAACTTCTTAAAAATATCCGTGAACGGGGAAAACAATTCTTAAATGGCTTTCAGCTTTTGTCCCACACCTACCCCTTAACCAACATTCGAGGGTTGGGTGGTCTTCTGGCCTTTGATGTTCCGAACGAAGAGCTCCGCAAAAAAATTGTCAAGACGGCCATTGAAAAGGAGCAGTTGTTGATCTTGGCCTGCGGCAAACGCTCGGTCCGCTTTCGCCCGAGCCTCTCCATCACCGAAAAAGAAGTGGAAGAAGGCTTCAACCGTTTGGATAAAACACTTAAGCAGGTTTTTTTGTGAACGAATTTTTAAAAAAACTGGAAGAGATTATCCAGACCTATCTCAAGGAAACCTATCTCCCCCCACACAGGGCAAAAACGCCGGGTTGGAATTACCACGATTTGAGGTTTTTCAGCAAAGGGGTCGACGCACTGTCAACCGCTTTTACCGAAGGCCGCTCTGAATTGCCAAAAAACTATTTTAATAAAAAGGAATTTCGTTCGGCCTACATTCTCTATTTTTTGCTGATCAATGCGGCCAAGGTCTGGAAATCTCTGGAAGAGGCCGCGCCTTTTATCAAAAAAGGGCCGTTGAAAATTCTGGATGTCGGCTCCGGCCCCGGCACCGCCGCGCTGACCGCCTCCGCTTTTTTTGCAGACCGACCGATTGAAATCACCGGCCTGGAACAAAACCCCGGCATTCAGAAAGATGCCCTGGGTCTCTGGAAAATGATGCCCGTACCACAACACCGGTTTATAGCCAAAACCGTCTCTCTCTATTCCAAAAATATCGCGCGGGAACTCCAAAAAGAAAAGTATGACATTATTTTTGCCGCCAATTTTTTAAATGAGCTCCCCGAAGAAGAACAATTAAAACTCTGCGAACTCTTTTTCAAACATACCTCTCTTATTATTATTATTGAGCCGGCCCTGCAGGAAACAACGCGCACTCTCATGCGCCTGCGCGATCTGCTTCTGGAAAAAAAGCTGGGGGCTGTGTTGGCCCCGTGCCTGCACCAACAACGTTGCCCGATGCTTGGCCATAACGCACGCGATTGGTGCCATTTCTACATCAACTGGAAATGTCCGCTGACGATTCGGCAGGTCGATCAGGAAATCGGCAACAAGCACGACTATGTCAAAATGGCCTACATGATTTTTGATTCGAGGCGGGTCTCCAACGTTGGGCATGAAACAGAAGGGCTGTGGCGCACCGTCAGCTCCCCGCTGATCTCCAACGGCAAAAAAGAGATCATCTTTTGCGGCGACTGCGGATTATTAAAAAAGATAGAGCGCCTCAATAAAGAAAAAACGATCACCAACACCTCTTTTGATTACGCCCGGCGTGGCGATATCGTGGAATGGAAGGGCGAAACCAGAGTGGGTGCAGAAGATAAAATTCCGGTCATCAAGAAGTTTTAAAACTACCTCCCTTTTTCATCACCGCCCCGCAAACGATCGATCAGCTTTACCATGTCGTCGGGCAATTTGGATTCGAATTTTTCTTTTCTTCCGTTGCGTGGATTTTTGAAGCCGAGGCTTGCGGCGTGCAATGCGTGTCGTGAAAAGGGGATGCCGCCGCTTAAAGGTCCGTAGGTTCTGTCACCCACAAGAGGATGTCCGATTTCGGCCATATGAATGCGCACCTGATGCGTTCTGCCGGTCTCCACCTGAATGGCCAGGAGGGTTGCGTTTTTGTAGCGCTCTTCCACGCGAAAGCGTGTGCGCGCGGGGAGACCCTGCCCCTTTTTGACCACCTGCGCTTTTCGCCCCCCCTTGAAATCCCCCTTCTCCAGAGGGAAATCGATCAACCCCTCTTCTTTTTCCACAGCCCCTTCAACAATGGCGATATATTTTCGATCAACGGTATGATTCTTAAACTGGTCTTCCAATTGCTCACCCACTTTTGATTTTGCCGCCACCACCACGCCGGAGGTGTCTCTGTCGAGACGATGGAGCAGTTTCACATACGACCCGCGCGACTCCTTGAATTTTCTTTTGAGGTATCCCTTCATCATCGCCAGAAGACTGTCGTGCGGCGAGCCTCCCTTGGGCTCGGTCAAAACTCCGGCCGGTTTGTCGACCACAATAATATCGCGATCTTCAAAGAGGACATCCAGAAAACGATGCGAAGGTTTGACAGGGGCTTGGCGCGCTGCCTGCTCGCCAGCTGTTGAGCGGGAGCTTGGCGAAGGACGAGAAGGCAATTCACCACGAGCGGAGCCGTCACGAGTCTGCGGTTTCTCCTCAACTTCTTGAATCTCCGGCAATCCTCCCACCGGCATTCGCACTTCGATATTATCTGCAGATTCCAATTCCCATCCGGCGATTAAAACTCGCCGATGATTGATAAGCACGCGACCGTGATCGATCAGATGTTTGATCTGACCGCGCGAGAGTTGCGGCATTTTCTGGGTGAGCCACCGATCGAGGCGGGCCCCCTTCTCACCAGAGGCAACAATGAATTGACGAGGTTCCATAATTTGGTTATACACAACTCCACTTTTATGACGACTATCAACCTGGGCGGCCTGACCGCCGAATTACCTTCCGACTGGAGCTGTCAGGGGATGTTGACACTGACGCTCCCTTCCACCGATAAACGGGTCAAACCGAATGTCATCTTGACCAAAGAGTTCCTGCCGAAGCCGATG
>JAUSII010000027.1 GCA_030648035.1 Deltaproteobacteria bacterium
TGCTCTACCAACTGAGCTACGCCGGCAATAGAGACGTGTCCCTTCTCCAATTTTTCAAAAAAAATTTCTGCTTTTGTTATTTTATTATTTAAGAGTGACGCTTTTTAAAGAGTTTCTTTAAGATTGTCAAGAGCTTGCTACCCTATTTCTCAAGATTTCCGCCATAAAAATACCACCCGCAACCGAAACGTTGAAAGAGCCGACTTCCCCTTCCATGGGGATGTGAATCAGTGCATCACAATTCTCCCGAACCAATCGCCTCAAACCTCTCCCCTCTGCGCCCATCACCAAAGCCAGTGGAAAAGATGGCTCTGCTTTAAAAAGAGAAGTGCTCCCCTCCCCCGCCGCTCCCCAGACAAAAAAATTGTTCTTTTTTAAATAGTTAATGACGTTTACCAAATTTGTTTCTTGAACAATAGGGAGATACTCTTGAGCCCCCGCGGCAGACTTGCAAACTGTCATGTTCACTGGCGACTGTCGGTGTTTAAGAAGCACCACGCCACTCGCACCACAAAGGTGAGCGGTACGAATCAGAGCTCCCACATTATGCGGATCCTGAATTTCATCCATCAAAAGCAGAAATCCTCCCTGACGATTTTTGGCGGCGGCGGTCACATCCCCCAATTCTGCATATACAAAGGGTGAAACTTCGATGGCCACACCCTGATGTTCCTCCGATTCAGTCAGTGATGTGATTTTATCGGGATGTGCCTCGACCACAGGAATTTTTTGCAAATGGGCGAGCTGCATCAGCTCTTCAGAGGTGGCGTCTTTTGACTTGCGACCCCAGAAAATTCTGTAAACTTTGCGTCTGCCCGCCTTCAAAACTTCGAGCGCCACATTTTTGCCACCGAGGATTTCTTTGCCGGATGAATTCATTTCGGTTGCCTCATATCATTTATCAGACTATCTACAACCAGAATGTATCCCATTATAACAATCACTGCCAAGGGGCTCGGATGGTTTCAACGAGGCCATCCGTGGATCTTTTCGACCGACATCACCTTCCGCGGTACGGAAGAAGCGGGTCTCGTGACCGTCAAAGGTCCGAAGAATGAATTTCTGGCACAGGCTCTTTTCTCTCCCGCTTCCAAAATTGCGTTGCGCATCTTGAGCCGCAAAGAAGAAACGATTGATCACGCGTGGTGGGAAGGAAAAATAAAACTCGCGATTGAAAGACGGAGAGCAATGAATATTTCTTCCACCGCCAAGCGACTTGTGTTTGCCGAAGCGGACGGCCTCCCCTCTCTCATCATCGATGCTTACGGCCCCTATCTCGTGGTGCAGACGTTGAGCGCGGGGATGGAAAAATTTAAAGCCGATGTTTTTGACGTTCTCAAAAAATTAATCCCGGCGGAAGGCATCCTGGAGAGAAACGATGCCCCCATCCGTCAGAAAGAAAAACTGGCGGCGATCAAACAATGCGTTGCGGGCGAAGTTCCAAAACAGACCGTGATTGAAGAAGCGGGATTAAAATTCGTCGTCGATCTTTGGGAGGGGCAAAAGACCGGCGCGTTTCTGGACCAGCGCGACAACCGGATTTTTGCAGAACACAAATCTGGCGGCAAAGCACTCGATGTTTTTTCTTATGAAGGATGGTTCGCGTGTCACATGGCAAAAAAAGCGGAGTCGGTGCTCTGTGTGGAGTCGTCACAAAAAGCGTGCGATCGCATTCTGGAAAATGCAAAACGAAACGGTTTGGAAAATAAAATTGCGGTTGAGGAGACCGACGCCTTTGACTTTCTAAAAAAGACGGATCAAAGCGGACAGCACTTCGACACCGTCAACCTCGACCCACCCGCTTTCGTCAAAACAGCCTCTGAAATAGAGCAGGGCTTTCGCGGCTACAAAGAAATCAATCTGCGCGCGATGAAATTATTGAAACCCAAAGGCATCCTCATCACCTCTTCGTGTTCCTATCATTTTTCCGGAGAAGATTTTGAAGAGATGCTCTCGGCAGCGGCGGAAGATGCAAAAACAAATCTGGAAGTCCTCTCCCAAACCGGCGCCGCCATCGACCACCCCACATTGTCCGCCTTTCCCGAAGGCAATTATCTGAAGTGTTATTTTCTGAAGGTGACTACGTAAAAATAATTGAAAGACGTTTTCTCAAAGCCTGCCAACCTTCTGGAGTAGTGACAATACCATTATGAATTTGCCCGGCCTCAATGGAACCGTAACGGTCCAAACCAAAAAGTTGTGTAAGATGAGGTGTGTTAGACATCGGATCTTGTGCATCCCCAAAACCAAAAATGGGCAACCTTCTTGCCCACTCTGGAAGCCCAGACCATTTCCATTTGTCTGGGTTATCATCTCCATCGTGATCGTCATGATAGTATCCCAGCCCTGCATTAAATTGCGTTGCTGACATCTGCCAAGCGCGAATATCCAGACGCTCGGGATCAAACTCGGTCAATAAAGAGACCTGCAGTGCCGGTGGTAGACGTCGGAACAAAGAAATTCTGCGCGTTTCATTTTTTTCATCCAATAAAGCAGCCGTTAACTCCGCCGCCTTTCTCAATCCCAATTGCGCCGCCTTAACATGTACAGACTGCGGTTCACCACAAATCGGTTCCAAATCAGGATTTTCCGATCCGAAAACCGCCAAACCAATTAAAACCAAACCAACCAAATTTGCCAGAAGAGGAACCTTTGCAGCACAATAGAGTGCACGCAATAAAGTGGTGGCCCCGGCAGAAAATCCGATTGCGGCCATAGGCACCTCACACCCCAAAAATTGTTTCATTAATTCTGGCGCCGCCAATAATACAGAATTGAAATCCGAAAGATACGTATCGGGATGATGAAGATATCCGGTGAGGGAAGAATATCCAGCCCCTCTCCAATCGTAGACCAATGTTGCAATGCCTTCGTCCGACAAACGCGCCATAGTACGATGCCAAGAGCGATGATTTTCCCCCAGGCCATGCACAATCACCGCCAACCCTTTTATATTTCTATCCGAAGGATAAAAAAGTTGGGCAAAAAGAGGAACGGTAACCGCCGCTTCTTCTTCCAAAGTTTGTCGCCAACCCAAGGAGAGATCATAACGGGGATCAGAATGATGCGGGCCGATGGTGCTGGAATGAATAAAACAATTGTGAATTGTCAAAGGTCGTCTGACTGGAAGCAAAACCAGCGTTTCTTTTTCTGCGTTTAACAAATTTTTCCATCTTCTCTCCAACGTATCTCTTTCCAGAATTCCAGAAAAAGAAGCGATGCGCCGCAGGGCCGCCTCATGTGATTCAAGCGGAAACAAAAGACGACCTTCTACATCCCACTTGGCCAAAAAAGGCATATCCGTTAACGCCGATACTTGTCGCGTGATGGCAACAAAAGCTTCCGCCCCCGATTGCCCGCGTTCAGACTGCCAAGCAGACTGCAGTGCAGACTCAGCCGCAGAATGGGCTTGGATAAAACCGGATGTGCAAAGCGTTTCAAACATAACGCAATCTTTATCGCATCTGGCTCAAAAAAGTTGCTTAAAAAGAAAAGAGGAGCCAATCTTTCGACGGCTCCCCTTTTCTGAAGTGTTATTTTTTGAAGGTGAGGGATTGTTAAGGGTGAGCGAGCTTTTTTGGAGCGAACCCTTAACTTTAGTGAGGATCTGGCTTTGCCAGTCCGAGCGAAATGAGCGTCGGGCTTTGCCCGCGCGAGCGAATAAAAAAGAAAAGAGGAGCCAATCTTTCGACGGCTCCCCTTTAAGGAGGGTAGGGATAAGGGCGATTTAAATCACGCGTTGAAGCGGTTGAGTGTTTCGCGTTTCTGGCGCAACAGGTCGGCTTCAAACTCGTGCACGGCATTCGGATCGTAATTCAAGAGAGATTCACGGGCTTCAAAATATTTATCCCGACAGTCCGACATATATTCCAGCAACTGTTCCTGGCGCTCCGAATCTTTGGTGTCATCAAATTCTATGCGGGCATATTCATGATTAATGGAGGTGGTCGCCATGGTCAGTTGCAATTGAAGAATCGGATTCTCGCTGTGACTCTGAATATTCTCATCTGCATGTTCCACATTCGACATCTCCAGCGGCTCTATCATCAATAAGCTGTCTTCCATTTGTCTTTTTTTGTCGTCTTTCATAATCCCTCTTTTCTTTCTTTTATTGACTGCCCTGCTCTGCCTTTCTAGTTTGCAAACCCTCTGCCAAAGTGAAACTTCGTGAAAATAGAGCTATCCATTTGAAATTAAAACATATTTTTAGTTAATATTATGCGGCTGGTTGAAGTTTTCGGGGCCCCAGGCCCTCAAATTGGGGGTTTAAGGCCCCAAAAAAGCCTTATTTGGCGGATAATAAGCGGTCAGCTTTCAGCGTTCAGCTGTCAACAATTGATAACTGGCAGAAACGATCTGATCCAGAGGGACCTTGGTCACTTCGGCGGTTTTGCGGTTTTTCAGCTCCACCACTCCGTCTTTGAGACCCTTGCTACCGATCACAATGAAGTAGGGGATTCCGATCAGCTCGGCATCGGTGAATTTGACGCCCGCTCTTTCATCGCGGTCATCATACAACACTTCGACCCCTTTGGATTGCAGGTCGTTGTAGATTTTTTCTGCCGTCTCCAAAATGGCGGCATCCTGGTTCATCGAAATAAGTTGCACTTGGAACGGTGCAATCGGCAGAGGCCAGATGATTCCCTTTTCATCATGATTCTGTTCGATGGCGGCGGCGGCCGTGCGACTGATGCCGATGCCGTAACATCCCATCACCGTCGTCTGTTCTTTCCCCTGTTGGTCCAGATAGACGGCCTTCATGGCGGAGCTGTATTTTGTCCCCAGATAAAAAACCTGCCCTACTTCGATGCCGCGATATTCTTTTAATGTCCCTTTATCGCAACGTGCACAACCATCGCCTTGCATGGCCGCGCGAATGTCGCCCGTTTTTTCAATTTTAAAATCGCCCAGATTCACATCGACCAGATGGGCATCTTTTTCATTCGCACCGGTGCAAAAATTTTCCATCTCCATAATTTCCTGATCGGCATAAATGGGAATTGCCAATCCGACAGGCCCCGCAAAACCGGAGGGAGATTGGGTCGAACTGACAACCAGTTTTTCATCCGCCAGATGACACCACTCACAACCGACCAATGCTTTGAATTTATCTTCTTTAATGTTGTGATCACCGCGCACAAGCCCCGCCATCACCCCTTTGTCCGTTTCAAAAATCAGAGTCTTCACCAACTGCACCGGCGTGAGTTTGAGAAATGCGGCAACCTCTTCGACCGTCTTCTTCCCCGGCGTCGCCACTTTTTTGAATTTGTCTTTTGCTAACGATGTCCGATGTCCGATGTCCGATGAACGGCTTTTTGAACGAATTTCAGCTTTCTCCACATTCGCCGCATATTTGCAATGATCGCACGCCAAAATTGCATCTTCCCCCGAATCGGCCAGCACCTGAAACTCGTGCGACAACGTGCCACCGATGGAACCGGTCCCGGCTTCGACCGCGCGATATTTCAAACCGCAACGATCAAAAATCTTTTCATAAGCCTCATACATTTTTTGATACGTTTTTTTGGCGTTCTCTTCATCGGCATCAAAACTGTAGCCGTCTTTCATCAAAAATTCGCGCCCGCGCATGAGACCGAAGCGGGGCCGGATCTCATCGCGAAATTTGGTCTGGATCTGATACAGATTTTTTGGAAGCTCGCGCCAGGAACGCACGGTGTTGCGAACCAAGTCGGTGATCGCCTCTTCATGCGTGGGGCCGATGCAAAAATCGCGATCGTGCCGATCTTTGAACCGGAGCAACTCTTTGCCATAAATACCCCAGCGCCCCGTCTCCTGCCAGAGTTCCGCCGGCATGACGACGGGCAACAACAATTCTTGTGCCCCCGCGCGCGCCATCTCTTCACGCACAATCGTCTGAATCTTGGTCAAAACTTTGAGACAGAGAGGAAGATAGGTATAAACCCCCGCCGCCAGCTTGCGAATGTAACCGGCGCGCAACATTAACTTGTGGCTCGTCACCTCGGCATCGGAGGGCGCCTCACGCAACGTGGGAATCAGCATCTGGGAATAGCGCATGGCGGGCTTTCTGACACAATTCGGAGGATCGATCAAGATGTAAGTCAAAAGTGGCATAGACTTTTAAAGATTCTTCGGTTAATTTGAAATCTCATGAGACCCGCAAACACTTTAATGATCAAAACTGCGTTTCAATTGGCGGCCAAAATCAAGGCCAGGGCGGTGATGCTTTATATCGATCCGCTGGATGATCTTCATTTTGAGGAGCGCTTCAGCAAAAAAATAGACCTCTATCTTTTGAGCCGCAAAAAAAAACTCGACCCCAACGGAGAGGATGGCCACTCCCTTCAAAATCATTGCAAGGCACTTATCCCTCTTCCCAAAATCAACTTGAGCCGCATCGGCGTCATCAAACTGGCCACCACCACTGCCCTCTCGCTCGACTATCTGGAACCCGGAGACAAGGTGGTCTGCGTTGTCGGCGCCGTCGATCTGGGTCTGCTGGATCACATCCAGATTCTCGACACCGGCAAGGAATCCGAAATTGTCATGGGCAAAGGGCTGATCGGCATCGGCGAGAGCGTTCAGCCCGAGGTTTTCCAGTCGATTCTCCACTTGAGCATGGAGCTGGCGCAAAAAGGGAGAGAGGGAAAACCGATCGGCACCATTTTTGTGGTCGGCGATGCCGAAAGAGTGTTGCCGCTCACCAAGCAGATGATCATCAATCCTTTCAAAGGTTATGACGAAGAAGAGCGCAACATCCTGCAACCTTCATTAAAGGAGACCATCCGCGAATTTGCCGCCATGGACGGTGCCTTCATCATCAGCGGCGATGGAGTGATACTCACAGCCGGGTGTTATCTTGGTGCCGCCAGCAACGAAGAAAATTTTCCGCAAGGGTTGGGGGCGAGACATTTGGCGGCGGCCGGCATTACGAACTTGACTAATGCCGTGGCTTTCGTTATCAGCGAATCCTCCGGGGATGTCCGGATCTTCAAAAACGGCAAATTGTTAACGCAGATTGAGAAAACAGGAAAATGACAACCACACAAAACGACAAATTTGATATTCGCACCCGCGATCGCGAGTTGCGCAATGGCACCATCGCCAAACAGGATGTTGAAAAATACATGAAGTCCCTCCCCGACGAGGCCAGCAACGCAGAAGAAATTCCGGTTTTTGAAGAAGTGGCCGCAGAACCGGCCGCCTCCGTTGCACCTCACGGCTCTGTTGCTCCGACTTTTTCTGCGGTGTAAAGCTCGGCTTTAAGGCTTTGACCAAACCACCAAAAACTCATTGCCATACATCACATGTCCTTCAAGGTCTTGAGGACGACTCCACGCAGGGTCTCGATGCGTGTTCCATTCATTCAGATGCATTTGCCTTATTTTTTCCAGCAAATCGAGATCGTTGGAGATCTGGCCATATTCGTGAAGTGCATGTCCGTGTCCACTGAAGACCAGCTTGTCAAAACCATTTTTCTTCGCCACTTCTATCAAAGGTTTTAATATTTCCTTCAAAAATTCTCCCCGATCGGCTTTCCAAAAACCGCGCGGTTGCAAGGCCACCGCCAGAATTTTCTTTCCATTCACCTTCCCTCTTTTAAGATAGACAAGTCCCACCACCCGCCCCTGGCTGACCAGACGATGGACCTGAAAATTTTTCTCCTTATACATTGCTTCCTGGGCGATCGACTCATGGTTGCAATCTCTTGCGATATGGCCGAAATAAATTGCCGTCTGCGAACCCCACGGCGTAACCGTCACCGTTTGCATCTCCGCCTCTTTGGCCATCACCACTTTTTCTCTCTGTTTTTGAAGATGAGCCCGATATTTTTCAATCTCCTTTGATTTTAAAACACCCAACGGTTTCAAAACCTCGGAGGTCGTGTCATTGTAAAAAGTCTGCAATCCTCTCAAAATTTCAAATAGTTTTTCAGAAGAGATGGCCTGTTTAAACTGGCCAGCTTCGCGCCGCAGGGCCGCCGCTTCGGGCCTTTGCCAAGCCACAGACAACACCAGGCCGGTGATCAGTTTTTGAACCTGCACTCTTTCTCTCAAGGGGGCTCCCGATTCCCCAGCCAACAACTCCAGAAGTTTCATCGCCACCGCGTTGGCATTTTTTTCGGTGATCACCTCGGTGAAATTTTCAAAACCCGTTTTTTCCGGATTCATCCCCTCCAGCAATTGCACCAGCAAAGGTTTGACCGGATTCAAACCATGTTTTTTGCATTCACGAAAAATACTTCTCAAGTAAGACACCCATTCGGCGGGACCATTGAAAGCGGGAATCTGTTTCCATCCTTTTTCCAGAAGTCCCTTGTCGACCACCGCATGAATGTCCGCCGCGACATCACGGGAACGAACCAAAAATTGAAACGTCTCTTTCAAAAAAAGAGGAGGCGACGGGCCGGCCTCACGCATGCTTTCTGAAAACTCTCCAAGACTTAAATGCTCGGGTTGATCCATATCGGCATAGGCCAAAGCCAGCTCCTCCTCTGTGGGGCGCAAAGACAAGGCGCCTCCCTCCCGAAAATGGCGCTGACGTTCGGTCACATGCTGAATATATATCTCCCGATCAGGGGCAGAGGCCCACTGATTGTAAAAATCGGGGGTACAAGGAAGGCCTGAACTGTAGAACCGGAAAATATCCCCCACAGTCCCCTTCTGCTGTGCCAGGCCATTCCGGATAGCCGGAGTCAGCCAACTCATAAGAGAGGGGATAAATTCAAAAGCCTCCACACTTGGAATCAGTTTCCACAGGATCATCGTCCCCAGAATATCTTTCACCCATTGCACTTTTCTCTCCTGCGAAAAGAGCGGTGGCTTTTTTTCCTGCCTTAAAGATTCTTCCGTCGAGACAAGCACCTGCACCGCTTCTTGCAATAAGTGAAAATCAATTTTTTCCTGATGATTTTCCTGAACATCGTCCATCAAAAGCAAAAGTTGAAATATGGCATTGGTATTTTTGTATCCAGATTGACGGGATTCTTCCAGGGCTTTGGCCCATTTTGCATTGAGATAGGCTATGGGGTCCGATCGTGTGAGACAGCGGCGCAAAAAATTAAAATCGATGCCGTAATGGTCAAAATGGGACATCATTTTGAGGGTCGGAGAAATTTGTCCGGACAAGGGAGAGTCGAGATGTTCACGAAAGGCGGGCTTCTTTCTAAAAAAAGTTTCATAGAACTGAAAATCGAGTTGGTCGGGCATCCCTTGTTTCGCTTTCAGGCGCGTCTCCATCACACTGATAATATCGGACATGGGGATCGCCGATGCGAAGGGTTTTTGCTCCATGAGGCGCATTAAATTCTTCACTTCCACGGGGGAGTTCGCTTTTTCAGCCAGTCGCCTCCACATCAGAAGCAGTTTTTCCCGCGGATATTCCCAAACGATCTGCTGTCCCAAAACCCAGATGTCTGTTCTAAAGGGGGCATTGTAAAAGTAGGATTCTCCATATCTGGGATCGACCTCCACATTGAGATTGGCGTAAAAAATGGCATAGGCCAGATGCGTTCTGGCCTCCACGGCAGGAACCAACGGCAAAGCCCTTTCTATAAGGTAATGCAGGGCCAGCATCCTCCCCATGGAAGCATGTAGCAATGTCTGTCTGTCCGTTCGCTCCAACAATATTTTAACCAGAAGAGCAGGTCTTTTGTTTTCAGGAATGCGCTCCAGAAATTTAAGAATAAAATCTGCAAATCGCACGGGGGCGTTAAGATTGAAATGCTCAGCTTTTGAACTCCCCACACAAATTCCGGCAAAGGAAATAAATTGCGCCGTCAGCCAATGTATTGCGATGGCCAAAAGACTGTCCGGGATTTTTTCAAATAATGCGCGCAGGTCTTCAAGGGCTCTGTCCCATTTTCTTGTCTCTTCCGGAAAACCATTCTCTTCACTGCGCAGACCTTTTATGAAAAAATCGTGGTAGGCATAGGCCATATGAGAAATGATACTTTGCGCCTCTTTTTCGGGAACCCCTGGCAAAACATGTTCAATAATATGGTTCAGAATGGCGAGATGAACCGGGTCGGAAAAATCGGCCTTATATCTGTCTTTGACCGTGGCAAAAAGAAGGAGCGGATCGCCCACCTCCCTTATCCCATTTTCTTCTTGCCGCCAGGCAATATATTGGCCGACCAGAAAGAGGTCTGAAGGAAATTTTTTCGCATTCCGCTCCCCTTTCAACCAATCACAAAGCAAATCAACGGCGACCAACCTCTCTGTTTGATTCGAACTTGGCTTAAAGCTCAAAGAGCGAAGTTTTTTTAAAACAAATTCTCTCTCTCTGGCGTGCATCGGAAGGTTGCTCAATATTTTTTTGCAGTGGAGTGGTTCTTGCAACCCCTCCTCCAACAATTTTTCCAGGACTTTCTCACGCAACGAAAGGGATAATCTTTTCCAGAGAATTGGGGCCAGGTCTTTTCCATCCAACAAATCCCGAACAATCGCATTCACTCCCTTTTGAACAACGCGATCCCGAAGACCTTCAAAAAAACCCTGCTCCTCCGCCGGCTCGGAACGCCTTGCGGGTTGAAAGCGAGCATCGGACATTGCATAAAGGGATGGAGATGTCGTGTTCGGCACAAACGGCAATGGACCCGGAGCAAACCGCTTATCGGCCTTCCATCCGCCGGAAACACGGGCTGTGACATTACCCCAAACCTGATCTGGAATTTTGCCGACAGACCCGGCGATGATTTTAAGGAATTGGTTGGCGGTGGTTGCATCCCCCCGCCCGAGCGCCTCATGAAACAGATCGATCGTGCCGGACAAATCGTGCAAGCCGTGCTCAAGCAGGCCGGTCTGCACCACAGCCAGATGCACAGCCGATTCCGCAAGAGAAGCGCTGAGGAGGGTGTCGGATGCAGACTGGGAAATACCCACCGCCGAACCTGAAAACAGGAGATTTAGCATCTGCCCCATATCTGCAAGATATATCGGCAGATGTTCAAAGAAGTTGCTTGATACTTAAACCATATCTTCCACTGCGCGGTGGGTCCCCTTCCATTGTTTCAAAGAGGCTCGCAGGGCGTTTTTTTCATCCAGACGGAGTTCGGCGAAGGTGAAGCGCAAATGCCGGCCCAGACTGCCGATGTCGAGCCCGATCAGCTCGTTCCAGCTTCCGGTGTTGATATATTCTTTTCCAAGAGCGAACTGGCGATAGGTTGCATGGTGTGTGTGACCAAACGTGACAAAACGGATTTTGGGATCCTTGACCAGAATTTTTTTGGCCATTTTGTCCAGGCTTAGCGGAAATGAAAAATCTTTTAATATTCTCCACGTATCCCCAAGCGAGAAGTTGCGTTTGGGATCCCGCACAAAATTGAGTTTCAGAAAATAGGCGACCATCCGAAAAATGCTTTTCAACGCAAAACGGGTATCGTGTATCAGCGCCCAGTTCAGATACATTTTAAAAGGATAGACAGAGCCAACGTAGGCCCTCTCCCTTTTTAAAGGGTTGATAAAATGGATCACGAAAAAATTGCCCCAAGGCATTTTCAAAACCGGTTCGGGTTCTCCACGCGTCAAAAAGAGGTTGTCGAGATCGACATGGTTGTCGATGAGAAAACGATTGCCATGCTCCACATGCAGGCCATCAACCTCATAAGCACCGAGAAAAAATTTTATATCGGTGTGAACGCGATTTTTGATCAACTGCTGGACAGCTGGCCACGCCACACCAATATCGTGATTGCCCATCATATAGGTGATCCGGCGTTTGGGGTTGTGTGCAAAGGCCTCCAGGGCATCAAAAAAAACGGGATGGCCATGAATAATTGTCTCGGTTCTCTCCAGCGAAACGCGTTCGGTGAGAAAATCGGCAAAGGGCTCTTCTGGCGGAACAGCGAGATGATTGAGTATGTCGCCGTTTAAAATAAGTTCCACTTCGGTCTTGGCATAATTTCCTTCGCAGTAATATTGCAAAAATTCGGCGAACTGGGCGTCATAATGAAAATCTTCAAACAGATTCCGGTTGCCATCGGGATCAAAGCCTCCCATGCCAAGATGAAGATCGCTGACGATGATTTTATAGCGGAACCGGCTCATGTTCGTTTCAAAATTCCAAAACCAATCGAGGCGTATTGCCACCCGCTGACGAAAATCAGGAGGGTGGAAATGAAAAGAAAAATATGGAACCAGAGTTGAAGCGGATGACCCAGAAAAGTGAGAAAGCCGAAAACCACCATCGCAATATTGGAGAGTGTCGCAAACTTGCTTGTTTTGAGGGGATGCAGGGGAACTTGAATTTTTTTGACTTTAAGCCAGGCCAGCCCCGACAAGATCATCACATCCCGAACGGCGAGCAGTATGAAAAACCAGAGGGGAATGATTTTCAAAACCAGCAGGCAGGCCACCGTGGTGACCATGAGCACCTTGTCGGCTATTGGGTCGAGCACCGCACCAAAACGGGTCTGACGTTTGAGAATTCTGGCGACAGTGCCATCGACCAGATCGGTGAAAGCGGCTATCGCAAACAAAATAAAGGCCAGAAAATAGTCGCCTCTCAAAAATGCAAAGAGAAAAAAAGGGACCAGAACAAGACGCGACACGGTGAGAAGATCGGCAAGACTCATGGAGGCGAAAGATGGGTGATTTGCAAAAAAATGTCAATGATGTGGAAGATCAAAAGCGCACCGACAACCGTAACGGAAAGCGAAAGAAGGTTCGGATACAGACACCGACAAAAGCTGAAAGCGGGGAGAGAAAAAAGGGTATTCGGGGACGCACCTCATTTTGGGTCGAACCCAAAATGGGTGCTCCGGTCTCGGCAATTTTGTTTTTGGATCCCGGATGTAAAATTGCCTCCGACAGGCCGCCTCATACCACTTTTTTCTCTCCCCGCTTTCAGCTTTTGAGCATGTATCTTTTTAAATTATAAATTTTGCAGTTGCAAGAGCACCTGTGAAGGAAAGCGAAAGAATGTGATTGGGAGGGATGTGCGCAGGTGATTTTTATCCACCGGGGTCCATCAACAAAAATCACCGAGGGCAAGCTGTCGGTTTGGGTCCGACCCAAACCGAACAGCGACCCTCCCAATCACATTCTTTCGCTTTCCGTTATAGTTGTCGGCGAATACCCTTTTTTCTCGCTTTCAGTTTTTGTCGGTGTCTCTTGCTAAGATGTTGCTAAGATTGACACCTTTTATAAAGAGGAGTAGTCATGCGCGCCATGTTCACTCTTATTGATGGAAAAATTCTCGCACATGAAATTCGGCAAAATATAAAGAAGGAGGTGGCGCAACTCAAAACTTTGGGCGTTGAACCGGGGCTTGCCTTTGTGCTGGTGGGTGAAAATCCGGCTTCGCAAATTTATGTGAGTAATAAACAGAAGGCCTGCGACGAAGTGGGTATCCGGAATTTTACCGACACTCTTCCCGCCACCGTTTCCGAGAGCGAACTTTTGAAACATATCGAGGGGCTCAACAAAAATGAAAAGGTGCATGGCATTCTGGTTCAGCTCCCTCTTCCAAAACAACTCGACACAAAAAAAATTATTTTGGCGATCGACCCCAAAAAAGATGTGGATGGATTGCACCCCGACAACCTGGGGCGCCTGGTTGCAAAATTGCCGGGTCTCCGGCCCTGCACACCGCAGGGAATTCTCCATCTGATTGAAAGCACCGGCATCAACGTGAGTGGAAAAGATGCGTGCGTGGTGGGGCGCTCCGATATTGTCGGCAAACCGACGGCCCTCCTCCTGCTTGCAAAAGATGCCACCGTCACCCTCTGCCACAGCCAGACCAGCGCCCTCTCGGCCAAAATTGCGCAGGCCGATATTGTGGTGGCGGCGATTGGACGCGCCAAATTTATTCGGGGAGACTGGATCAAACAAGGGGCGGTCGTGATCGACGTCGGCACAAACCGTCTCTCCGACGGAAAAATTTGCGGTGATGTCGATTTTGAAACTGCCTCCAAAAAAGCCGCTTTTATTTCACCGGTCCCCGGCGGCGTCGGCCCGATGACAATCGCCATGCTTTTGAAAAACACGATTGAAGCATGCAAAAACAAGGAGAAGCCATGACACAACGAACGCCCCTTTATGAAGAACACAAAAAACTAGGCGGAAAAATAGTCGACTTTGCCGGGTTTGAAATGCCGGTTCAATATTCGGGCGTCATGGATGAGCACAACACCGTGCGCAACAGCGCGGGGCTCTTTGATGTGAGCCACATGGGCGAATTTGAATTCAAAGGACCAGGAGCCCTGGAATTTCTAAACAAACTCACTCCCAACGATGTGAATCGCCTGACTGACAACATGGCCCAATACTCGATGCTCTGCAATGAACAGGGGGGCATCGTCGATGACATCCTCATCTATCGCCTGAATGCGGAACATTTCGTGATGGTGGTGAATGCGTCCAACATTGAAAAAGATTGGAAGTGGGTTAACGCCCAACGCCCAACGCCCAACGTCCAAATTAAAAATATCAGCGATGAAACTTGTCTCCTGGCGTGGCAGGGGCCGAAGGCGCTCGAAATTTTGAAACAGGTCTCCCCTCTTCCGATTTCGGAATTGAAACCGTTTCGTTTTGCCGTCGGTGAAATTGCCGGCCAGAAAGATTGCTGGGTCGCGCGCACCGGTTACACGGGCGAAGACGGCGTTGAAATTTTTTGCAAATCCGATCAGGTTCTTAAAATCTGGCAGTCTCTTTTAAAAGCAGGAACACCCCTCTGTGCGAAGCCAATCGGGCTCGGCGCCAGAGACACACTCCGTCTCGAAGCGCGGCTGAGTCTCTATGGTCACGAAATCACCGACGCAACGAATCCGCTCGAAGCCGGTTTGAGCTGGGTGGTGAAATTGGACAAGCCGCAGGATTTTATTGGCAAACAAAAGCTGATGCAGATCAGGCAGGCAGGACTTGCCCGACAAATTGTCGGTTTTAAAATGATCGACAAGGGAATCCCGCGCCAAGGCTGTCCCATTGCAGAGAACAAGGAGGTGGTGGGCGTCGTCACGAGCGGCACATTTTCACCGACTCTGGGTGTCGGCATCGGTCTGGGATATGTTCCGACCGCACTCACCCCCATCGGAAGCAAATTTAACGTTGACATACGGGGGACACTGAAGCTAGCAGAAGTGGTGAGTGTTCCGTTTTATAAAAGAAAATAAGTTTTGAGGAGGAGTCATCATGGAATTTCCAGACGATCTTAAATATACAAAAGAACACGAGTGGGTGCGGTTGAACGACGACGTGGCCACCATCGGCATCACCGACTACGCACAGGAACAACTGGGAGACATTGTTTATCTGGAGCTCCCCTCCGAAGGCGAAGAAGTTGAAAAGGGGGAACCCTTCGGCGTGGTCGAATCGGTCAAGGCCGTGAGCGATATTTACGCCGCGTTGACCGGCAAGGTGGTTGAGATCAACGACCCTCTCACCGGCAATCCCGAAACACTCAACGAAGATTGCTACGAAGAAGGCTGGCTCATCAAAGTGAAAATCAGCGACACCAAAGAGCTCAAAGACCTGATGGATTGCAAACAATATCAGGCCTTCATCAAGGAAGAGACCGCCTGATTTAATGCGCTACATTCCCCACACAACCGAAGAGATCCAGTCGATGCTCAAAAGCATCGGGCTGAAAAGCGTGGGCGAACTTTTTTCCTCCATCCCCGATTCGCTTCTGCTGGACAAGCCGCTCAAATTGCCGGCCCCGATGGATGAGATGACTCTCTTGAGTCATATGGAATCGCTCGCCGGTGAAAATAATATGTTGCCGCAAAACCGTTCGTTCCTGGGCGGCGGCGTCTATCGTCACTACATTCCTTCCGCCGTGGGCGACCTGATGCACCGTTCCGAATTTGTCACCCCCTACACCCCCTATCAGCCCGAAATTGCGCAGGGGACTTTGCAGGTGATGTTTGAATTTCAAACATTGGTCTGCGAACTCTACGGAATGGAAGTCGCCAACGCTTCGGTCTACGACGGCTCGACCGCACTGGCCGAGGCCATTTTGATGGCAATCCGCATCGGTAAAAACAGAAAGACGGTGGTCCTCCCCTCTTCCATTCATCCCGAATATCGCCAGGTAGCGCAGACCATTTTGAAAAGTCTTGGTGAAAATCTGGTGGAGATTCCCCATTCTCCCCAGGGTGGTTTTGATCAGGCGGCATTGACTGACTATCTCAACGCCGACTTGAGTGCCTGCGTTATTCCCTATCCCAATTTTTTTGGTGTGGCGGAAGACTTGCGCGACGTGGTGGCAAAAATCCATCAAGCGGGAGGTCTCGCCATTTTTTGTGTGACTGAACCATTGAGTCTTGGGTTGTTTGAATCACCTGGCGCTTTCGGCGCCGACATAGTTTGCGGTGAAGGACAATCGCTCGGCATCCCCGCTTCTTTCGGCGGGCCGTTTGTCGGCCTCTTCGCCTCAAAGGATAAGTTTGTGCGGCAGATGCCGGGCCGAATTTGCGGCATGACCACCGACAACAAAGGTCGCAGAGGTTTTGTTCTGACCCTCTCGACGCGCGAGCAACACATACGCAGAGAGAAGGCGACCTCCAACATCTGCACCAACCAGGCGCTCTGCGCGACACAGTCAACCATCTATCTCTCCCTGCTCGGCAAAGAGGGTTTCAAAAAATTGGCGCTCCTCAATTGGCAGAGATGCGAATATGCGAAACAGAAACTGACCTCCATCCCGGGAGTGAAGCTCGCTTTTCCGGAGGCAACCACTTTCAATGAATTTGTTATCAAATTGCCGCGTTCCGCAGATACTGTTCTGCATGGGCTGCGCGCCAAGGGTTACGATGGCGGCATTGCCATCGACTCGTGGTATCGCAATCTGGATAATCATGTGCTGGTGAATGTGACCGAGCTGAACAAAAAAGAGGACATCGACGGATTCGCAAACGCACTCAAGGAAACAGTGTCATGACCACACCCGGAACCACAGGCCTGATTTTGGAAGAACCTCTGCTTTTTGAACAGAGCGTGAAGGGGCGCGTCGGTTTTTCTCTGCCGGAGATAGAGGTCCCTGCAACCGATCTTTTGAAAAAAATCCCCAAGAATTTGTTTCGACAAAAACCGGCGGAGTTGGCCGAACTCTCGGAGGTCGATTGCGTTCGCCATTTTGTGCGTCTTTCCCAACAGAATTATTGCAAAGATGTGGGGCTCTTTCCTTTGGGATCGTGCACCATGAAATATAATCCCAAAACAACCGAAGCAGTCGCGCGCATTCCCGGCTTTGCCAACTCACATCCCCTCTCGGTCGCCGAAGAGATGCAGGGAAATTTGAAACTGATTTATGAATTGCAAAACTATCTGGCCGAGATCAGTGGCATGGACCACGTCACCTGCTGGCCCGCCGCCGGTTCGCACGGCGAACTGACCGGCATGCTCATGATCCGCGCGTTTCACAGCTCACGCGGAAACCCGCGCAAAAAAGTGATCATCCCCGACAGTGCGCACGGCACCAACCCCGCTTCCGCCGCGATCTGCCAATACGAAGTGCTGACAGTCGCCTCCAACAAAGAGGGCATTCTCACCGCCGATGCAGTGCGCGCCGTGATGGACGAAGAAGTAGCGGCCATCATGATCACCAACCCGAACACGCTTGGAATTTTCGAAGAAAACATCCTGGAGATTTGTGACATCGTCCACAAAAAGGGTGGCTTGGTTTATTGCGACGGCGCCAACCTGAACGCCCTTTTGGGAATGGTCAAGCTCGGCGACATCGGGGTCGATGTGATTCACATCAACCTGCACAAAACATTTTCAACGCCACATGGCGGTGGCGGTCCCGGAGCCGGGCCGGTCTGCATCAAGAAAAAGCTTGAACCTTTTCTTCCAAGTCCAATCGTTGTCAATGAAAACGGAACCTATCATCTGGAACACGACCGCCAGCAATCGATCGGCCGGGTCAAAGCCTATTTCGGAAATTTCGGGATGCTCGTGCGCGCGTATGCGTATATCCGCGAGCTGGGGCCGCAGGGGCTCCGTCATATAGCCGAGATGGCAGTCTTGAACGCAAATTATATTCGCAAAGGATTGGAAGGCATCTATCACCTCCCCTATTCCAAACCGACTCTGCACGAAACGGTCTTCTCCGACAAATTGCAGAAAGAAAAAGATATTAAAACTTTGGATATCTCCAAACGTCTGATGGATTACGGCTATCATCCCTTCACAATTTATTTTCCGCTGATTGTGCCGGGCGCGATGATGATCGAACCGACCGAGAGCGAACCAAAGTCGAGCCTCGATCAGTTCATCGAAGCGATGAAGCTGATTGCGAAGGAATGTGAAGAGACTCCCGAGATCGTCAAAACCGCCCCCCACAGAACTTTCCGAGGCAGACTCGACGAAGTGAAAGCGGCCAGAGAGTTGAAGTTGCGGTTTACAAATCCTGTTTGAAAATTTCCAATTCTGAAATCAACCGGGGCAACAGGGAACTTTCCGGTCCCAGTCTTTCATTCAAAGAAGCTTCCACTCTTGCATAAATTTCTTGTCGCTCCTCGTCATCATCCAAAGAAGATAAGGCTTGATCGTATTTGGACAAAGCGGCCAAAACTTTTCCTGAATCGATATCTTCGCCGGCCTCTTCAATTGTTATTCTGGCCTTTTCAAATTCAGCGCTTATAACATGCACCTCCACTTCCTCCCCGGGTTCCGGTTCTTCGACATCCCCTGCATCCGAAATATCGACCTCTCCCGCATCTACAACCGCATCTGTTCCGACATATACTGGTTGCGAGCATGAAAAAAGTGCAGAAACATCTTCAGGCAGGAGGAAAAAAACTTGAGACCCAACAAATCTGGATAGAGCATTTTTTATTAACTCATCCAAAGAATCAAGTGAGCTGGCACAGCGAACTTCCGTATTTTCAATCACCCCATAGGCATTGGGATGGGACATCTGCCAATCATGAATCACCCCATTACTTTTGTAAGAATTTAGAAAACGAACCAAAGTCTCGTAATCAAAATTATCATAATAATCGGCAAAAGCGCAGAGTAAATCATCCACCACCAGAATTTTTTGAAAGGGGGTATCAAAAGTTCTTTCATGGATATCGAGACACAACCCCTCCCTCAAACCCAGCATCAATGCCACCCTGTCATCCCCCATCGCCCACTGGGTTGCGTTGCCAGCGAAGCGTTGTTTATCCTCCGAAAAAAATTCGGCCCAATACAGCATTCTGGCCCCCGCCCCCAAATTGGAAAATTGGGTTAAAACTTCTTTCTGTTTTTGCGGAAGCAGTTGGTTGAACAATTGTGCGGCCAAAAAAAGTTTATTATCATCCTGCCCCCAGGCCATGGCCTCAAAAATCTGGGACACAAAAGGATCGAGTTGTTTTGAATTTTGAATGTAGCGCACAAAAGCCCTCTGTTCCGAGGGGCCCATGGTCAACCTTTGGCTATATCGCCCTGCCTCCTCCGGCGTGACGCTCACATGCATATCCGAGTTTTTAAAAAGTGCCGGCACCCTATGTGGATCCAAAGACCAACGCGCCGCCTGAATCACCATCCGGTTTGCCTGTGCCACAAGATCTGTTTTCTGGTCGTGGCGAACGAGCTCATAAATGGAAGGCGATGAAACGGTGTCGGCAATATCCTGGGCGGTTAAAACATGGTTAAGCCCGTCCGGAGCATCCCCTTCCGTGGGGTCCACCAAAAGCGGTTCTCTCCCCTTTTCATAAGGAATCTCAACATTTGGCAACTGAACCTTAGGCATAGGTATCTCCACTATCTATTATCGGCAGAGGAGCAGGCAGAAGTTGCTTTTGAGATTAATAATCCCACTCGAGGTCGGTTGCGCCCAGAACGGAGCGCAGGATGAGTGTGAATTTCTTGCCGGTGTTCGCTTTCGGGAAAACCACGCGATAACCGTAGGACCAGCGGGTGAGATAGGGATAAAGGATCGATTCCCAGGGGGTGAGGGGAACGAGGTCGATGCGGATCGGCTGAACCTCTTCTCCGTTATCGGTGACCAGAACAATCTGCCAGAACGATTCTTTTCCCAGAGAAAATTCTTTGTAGGATTTGCGCGTATACAATCCGATGAAAAACTCGTCCGTCCCGGCCTGATCTTTCTCCTGTTCGGCAATGAAACGGGCAGACGCCACAGGGTCCAAATAATGGCGTTGGATATATTCCTGTTCATACGCCCGCCGATATTCGGGACTGAAATAGGTGGCATGCCAGAGCATCGCCACACTCATGTCGATGGCGGAAAACCATTCTTTGTGATTGGTCCATTTGCGCTGGATGGAACGGTAGGATTTTGCGTAAGAGGTGCCTGCAAAACCGAACAACAGAATCACAAGCAAAAAAACATTAAATGCATTTTTTAAACCACGCATCGACATCTTCAAAAACCTCCTGCTTATTCACCTCGTTGAAAAGCTCGTGATACATCCCCTCATAAATCTTTAGCCCTTTTTCCGCAAGAACCAATTGATTGTAAAACTGCTTCGTCGCTGACGCCGCACAGATAAGATCGTCCTCACCATGAAGCAGCAGCAAAGGGGTATGAAGGATGGTGCAGAGGGAAAAAATAACCGTCTGATTTTTGAGAATTTCATCTCCCAGTTGCGCCGTCACAAAAAGGGAGACGAGCGGATCTTTCTGAAAGGCCTCCACCGCCTTTGCGTCGTGGGATATCCATTCCGGTTTTGTCAGATTTTTAAACCGCATCGTGGGCCAGAAAGAGAGCACCATTCTGGCCAGTCTTTTTTTCCATTCTGGAATTTCAAAAGCGACTTGCAAGTTGGGCGAGGTGGCACACGCGGCATGAAACAGGGTCGGCCGCCGGGCCAGAAAATTCAAAATCAGCTGGCCGCCAAAACTGTGCCCGACAATAAACCACGGACATTCCTGTTTTGTCTCCCGCCTACTGAAGAGGACAAACTGGTCGAGATCATCCAGAAGCACTTCCATCCGGTCGGCATAAGCGCGCTTGCCCCCCGATTTGCCGTGCCCCCGCTGATCATAAACGCAGACCCGATATCCCTGTTTCGTAAAAAAATCGACGAAAGACCCATAGCGCCCGCAATGATCCCCCAGGCCATGTACGAGCACGATCACGGCCTTGAAATTGGGGAGATGCCAGTGCTCATAATAGAGCTCTGTCCCATCCCTCACACTGAATTTTCCGATGCGTGCGTCCATGGGCGTGGGTGTGGTGCGTGGCTACGATTTCAAAAATTCTTCCAACAATTGTTTTTGTTTCTTCGACAACTTCTTGGGTGTTTTGACGATCACCTTGACGACCTGGTCTCCCCTTTTGCCGCTGTGCACATTGGGCATGCCCATTTTTTTCAAATGAAACTCTGCGCCGCTGTCTGTTCCATCCGGAATTTCCAGTTCCCGCTCCCCTTCCAAAGTCGGCACTTTTATTTTTGCACCGAGCGCCGCCTCCGGCAACCCAACCTGCACGGCACAAAAAACATGATCGCCGTGACGTTCAAAAAAATCGTGTGGTTTGACCCTCACCTCCACATACAAATCGCCGCTCTCTCCTCCCTGCAAACCGGCATTCCCCTCGCCGCGCAAAACCAGTCGCATGACATCTTCCACCCCCGCAGGGATCGTGACCGCGAGATTTTTCTTCTGCCGCACCTTTCCATGACCACGGCAATCGTCGCACGGATCTGAAATAAGTTGGCCCGCCCCGTGACAGCGTGGACACGTGGTCTGAATCATAAAAAACCCCTGCGCGTGCGCCACATGACCCGACCCACCGCATTGCACGCAAGGATGTTTTTTTCCCGATTTGGATCCCTTCCCCGAACAGGTTTCGCACGCCGATTCGCGATGGATGTCGATTGTCTTTTTGACGCCATGAAAAGATTCTTCAAATGAAATGGTCAACGAGGTTCCCAAATCGGACCCGCGATGAGCCCGCTCGCGGCGCGAAGAGCCTCCTCTCCCGCCAAAAAAATCCTCAAAAATATCGCCGAAGGAAGAAAAAATATCATCCATCTGGTCAAAACCATGAAAGCCACGGCCTTCCAATCCGGCATGACCGAGCTGATCGTAAATTTGCCGTTTCTGCGGGTCGCTCAAAACTTCGTAAGCCTCGGCGGCCTCCTTGAATTTTTCTTCGGCGGCAGGGTCGCTTTGATTGCGATCTGGATGATGGTCCATCGCCTTCTGGCGATAGGCCTTTTTTATCTGGCCCAGCTCGGCCTGACGATCGACCCCCAAAACTTCATAATAATCGCGGCGATGTAGAGTCATAAGCGACGAAGAGATAGGGTCTTTCCAAAAAAAGTCAACGCAAAAACCTGTGGGTCTCCCGCCATTTTGCGATGGTTTGAATCCTTATTTTTTGCTATGGAGTCCGTCTCGCATGAATCCAAAAATTCAAAAAGCCATTCTGGATGCCGTTCTCAACAAAATAGACCCTGCATCGTGCATCGTTTTTTTGTATGGTTCTTATGCCACCGGCGAAGATGTCGAGAGCTCCGACATTGATGTGGGCCTTTTGTGTGCAGATGAAATCCCTGCCAAGGATTTTCTTGCAATTCAGGAAGAAATTCAAAATAATGCGCCGACCTTAAGAAAAATTGACCTGGTCGATTTTCATCAAGTGAGCGAAAAAATAAAAAAAGAGGCCCTGAAGGAGATCAAAATATGGCACACCGGCAAAAACTGTCACGCACTCTTGAAAATTTTGAAGCCGCCGCGGCAAAATTAAAAGAGGCGCTCACACCCGAATTTGAATCCCAATTCAAAAAGGATATTCTGATAGAGGTGGTGACAAAACGTTTTGAATATACCTTCGAGAGCATGTGGAAATGCCTTAAAGAGGTTCTTCTGGCCGAGGGCATTCAGTCTGCTTCCCCTTTGGGCTGTTTTCAGGAAGCCTTTCAGCTGGGGCTGATTCCCAAAGAACACGAGGCATTTTTTCCCGTTATCGTCAAAAAAAGAAACGAAATCGTTCACATTTATTCGGATGAGGATGCCGCAGAAATCTATCTGCTGATCAAAAATTCTTTTGCCGAGCCGATTGCGGATCTTTTGGAACGGCTGAAAGCCAGGTGACGGCCCACAAAATCCACAAAAACATTTCTTCCAGTGTTTAAATCTTTTAAAAAAACAATTTTTTGAGAGGAAGGCCAAGAATTGGGATATTTAAAAAAATCCTCAACTCAATCGCATGGAAGCGGAAAAGGCCATCTTCTGGATTGAGTTCGACGGCACGGTCAAAAGCTGACAGAGCTTCCCGATCTCGCCCCAGTTTCACCAACACAATGCCGCGATTATAGTGGAAATTGGCATCTCGCGAATCGAGTTCGATGGCGCGATCATAGGCCTCCAGCGCTTCCTGATATCGCTCCAGTTGATTCAACACAACACCGCGATTAGTGTGGGCAAAAGCAGAGTACGAATCGAGTTCGATGGCACGATCATGGGCCGCCAGCGCTTCCCGATATCGCCCCAGTTTTCCCAACACAACACCGCGATTATCGTGGAAACGGGCATCTCGCGAATCGAGTTCGATGGCACGATCATAGGCCGCCAGCGCTTCCCGATATCGCCCCAGTGTATCCAACACAACACCGCGATTAGTGTGGGCAAAAGCAGAGTACGAATCGAGTTCGATGGCACGATCATGGGCCGCCAGCGCT
>JAUSII010000030.1 GCA_030648035.1 Deltaproteobacteria bacterium
AGGGCTCCACACACATCCACAACCGAAAAAACCCATTCATTATTATGAATCATTTTCCGGATTTTTTTGCCCTTAAATAATGCTATTTTTGTTTTCATTTTAACCCCCAAATTGTTTCTATCAGTTTTACTTCACCGGTCAATTCATCACCCAAACTTATAGCAAACGGCGTGCCAGGCTGTGGACGGTTATAGCGGGGTCTTATGAAAACAGGCGACGGAAACAATGCGATCGGGTGACTGATTTGATGCTACTTTCTACGAAACGTACAAGGCAAGTGGGGCGATAATAAAAAGATCTTATTCTTTCCCCTTTAATTTCTTCGTTGTTTTTGGAGACAAATAATTATCTGCGGCAACGACTTTCTTGCCCGTTTTTTCTTCCAGCTCCAGCCGCGCTTTTTTGGCAATGTTGCCGCCGCTTTTGCTGGCCACTTTGTTTTCGGGCATTCCTCTGGCTTGCATACTTTCGGCAATGTGACGGGTGGAAAGTTCCGCAAGAGCAGTAAAAATTAATTCTGCCTCGCTCATGTGATCGCGCAAGTTCTGTGTCTGCAATCCTTAATTCCAGCCCACTCCTGATGGATGATGTTGGTGAGGATGGCAAACTCTTCGCCTTCTTTGATGTCGTGTTCTTTCCAATAGTCGGTGAGTTTGTTGCGAGACTCCTGCCCCATCATCCGTTGTTGAATCCATTTTTCACTGCGTCCGTGTTTTTGCCAGGTTTCTCTCGCTCTATCCAATGATTTTGCAGGATCGGCCATTTCTTGCATGCGTTCATGGCCGACTTTTGCAAGCCACAACTTGATCGGTTCGGCTTTGGGGCTGGGGACGGATTGAATCAGTCTTAATAAGGTTTCAGAGGTGGCAACATCTGTCAGATATTTCTTGCCATCGGCGGCTTCCAATTTCAGTTGGTGACAATTTGTCACCGACTCACTGCCTTCCTTATTCAGTCGTTCTTTCAGCTTGTTCCAATACTTTCTGGCCGCTTGAAAATTGGGTTGTTGGGTCAGGGCCTGAATAATATCCACCACAGAGAAAAGCCAAGTCTCTGTTGTTTCATCATACAGACGGCGGATTTTATAATTTTCAAAAACGGCCAGATTATCTTTTTCCATTTTAACCCCCAAATTGTTCCTATCAGTTTTGTTCCACTGGTCAATCCATCACCCCAGAGGCGGGGTTGGCTGAAGCCGATTTTTTAATTTTGTTTTTGTGGGTTTGGTTTCTGGCCAACGCCACCGCCTCTCGGAGTTTTTGGATTCCATCATCACACAGGGATAATGCAAATAGCGTGCCGAGCTTGAGACAAATATAAGAGCCTTTGAGAGGAATGGGCGACGGAAACAATGCGATCCAGTGACCGATTTGATGCTACTTTCTGCGAAACGCACACGGCAATTCTACATGCGCACGCGACCAGATGTTTTTTCCGGCGGCTTTGGCAACCGTTTCGGCCTGGATATAAATATCAGGATCGTAGTCGTATTTATTTTTGTCTTCGGGATAGTCGTGGCAGGTGGGGCGATAATAGGTAGCGAGGCCTTCTTGAATCATCAGCAGAGAAATATCCTGGCCGTTCGCAAAAACATTTCCCAACACACGGCCGTAACGGTCGCGCGCTTTTTTTATCGGGGTGATCGTGACCGGCTGTGATTCGATCAGACTTTTCAGCCGATACTTGGCCATTTTGCCGTAAGGTTGGGCATGTTCGGGGGCATCCATGCCGGCCATGCGAACCCGAAACTCAACATTGCCATCGGTGGCGGTAAACGTGTCGCCATCTTGCACCGAAACCACTTGATAGATGAACGTTGTCTTTGCCTCTTGGGCAAAAATCAAAACCGGTTGGAGAAAGAAGATCAGAAAAACCAGACCTGCTATTTTAATCTTTTTCATTCAGGTGGGACGGTAGAGAAAAAGAGAGGGGAAGGCAACTGGGGAAACCAGGCGGCGGAAACACTCTTTGACATTCTTTCATTTATAAATAAGATGCGCCGTTCAAAAGGAGCTCATATGTTATCCATGTTTAATTCATTTGCGATCGGTTTGATGGGACAGGCGGCGGCGACTCTGCCCCAGGCGGCACCGGCGATTCAAGAGACCACGTCGGAAAATCATCACATCATGCATCTTATTTTCAACGCCGATCCGGTCGTGCAGTTCACCCTCTTTGTCCTTCTTGTTTTTTCGGTGGTTAGCTGGGCCATCATCATCGCCAAACACAAACAGCTCAAACATTCGGTCCAGAAAATTCAGCAATTCTACCAGCTCTTCTGGGATACAAAAAAAATGGATGAAATCGGCATAAAAAAAGGGGGAACGCGCACCGGTCCCGCCTTCCACATTTTTCTGGCGGCACAGCAGGCCCTCGACTCCCACAAAGGTGCGTTGAGGAAAGAACCGGTGGAGCGTGAAGTTCGCAGATCTTTTGAAGACGAGATCGACAACATGGAATATGGCATTCCATTTCTGGCCACCACCGCCTCTGCCGCCCCTTTTATTGGATTGTTTGGAACGGTCTGGGGCATTTTGAATGCCTTCTGGAAAATTGGACAAAGCGGCTCTTCCAGCTTGTCCATTGTCGGTCCGCATATTGCAGAAGCGCTCATCGCCACTGCGATCGGTCTGGCGGCGGCAATCCCGGCGGTTATTTTTTACAACCTCTACGTCAACAAGATACGCAAGACCTCCAAAGATCTTGCCGATTTTACCGACGATTTGATTGAACGCGTCGACCAGGAATATTTTGGAACCCGCTGATTTATGAAACTGCATGCCAACAACGGAGTGCATCACCGCTCCATGGCCGAAATCAACATCACCCCTTTTGTCGACGTGGTGTTGGTGTTGCTCATCATCTTCATGATCACCGCGCCAATGTTGCAACAGGGAATGTCGGTGCAACTGCCCAAAGCGCAAGCGCCAGAAGTGAAACGAACACCGCAAGATCTCATCTTGACCATCGACGGGCAAGGGCACGTTTTCATCGGCGACTCGCGATCTCCCGTTCCACAAAATGAGCTCGCAACCAAACTGGCCGCCGTCTATCAGGGCAAAGAGAGCAAAGACCTTCTCATCAAGGCAGACCAGCAACTGCGCTACGGTCAGGTGATCGGCATTATGTCGGAAGCCCAGAAGGCCGGAGTGGAGCGCATCGGCATGATCACCCAGCCGGATAAATAAAGGATCATGATTCATCTCAAGCGGCCGCTCATTATTTCTCTCATTCTGCATTTGGCGTGTCTTGTCTTCATCCTCTTTGTTCCCAAAATTGAATTCAAAACTCCCAAGCGAAAAGTGGTCTGGGTGGAATTGCCGAAGGGCTCTTCCGAAGAAATTCAATTGCAGATGAAAGAATCCGAGAATCTCCCCAAAACAACCATTCAGGAGCAGAAAGAAATTTTGAAGGAACCGGTCAAAGAAAAAGAGAAGCCGATGATTCAGCCGACACCTCCAAAAAAACCGGCGCTACGGCCCATTCAATCGGAACCCGCGCCAAAAAAACCGAAGCAGAAAACCGCGGTTGAAAAAGCGCTGGAGGCTCTCAACAAAAAACGCCCCGCTCCTCCCGAAGCGGCGCAGGTGAAAGACAAGGGAGAGGGTTTCAAATATGGAACCGGCACCGAGCCGCTCCGCGTGTTGCCGACCGATCCTGAATATCTGGTCTATCAGGCAAAAGTGCGCGCCAAAATTATGGATGAATGGATTTTGCCGACGACGTATCTGGAAGGGCCGTCAAAACCGAGAGCGGGCATTGTGTTGATGATCAACCAGCAGGGAGAAATTATTTCCACCGAATGGGACGAGAAATCGGGCAACCCGGCGTTTGATGCCTCGTGCCTGCGCGCCGTGCAACGCGCCTCGCCGCTCCCCATCCCCACCGCACGCCTGCAATGGGAAACCTACAACGAGGGCTTCATGATTCAGTTTGATCCAGCTTTAAAGGCACGGTGAGGTTGGTTCAGAGTTTCCCATCTTTTGCGAAGCTTGGGATTTTTCTTCCAGACCTCAAACAGAAACTGGCGCTGTTCATCCAGCCAGACAAGCGTTTGCTCCGGAGAAAATTGGGGAAGGGATTTTTCAGGCCATTGCTTTTTCTTTTTCATTTTTTTATCTTTTTAAGCTGGGCGATATCAAACAAATCTTTTTCCCGACCAGCCTCTTTTTTCAGCTCAATCAAATCATCCAAACCAATCAC
This sequence comes from Deltaproteobacteria bacterium, assembly GCA_030648035.1. Taxonomy (GTDB): domain Bacteria; phylum UBA10199; class UBA10199; order SPLOWO2-01-44-7; family SPLOWO2-01-44-7; genus JAUSII01. Next base: position 4,204 of record JAUSII010000030.1, read on the forward strand.
CGGAATGGTAACACCAAAAGCTTCAATTTTCATTTTTTTCTTGTCCATATTTTTAAAGGGTTTTGGTTCTTGCACAAAAATATCGATAAGTTCGAAATGATTGGATGGGTTGATAAAACTGAACACCACCATGTTTTTTGTCTCAATCCACTCTTTTCTTTTTTTGGGATCGGCAAAGTCTTTGGCGTCCACCGGCACTTTGGGTTTGTAGCCAAGTTTGGTCATGACTTTTGCAAATTTTAAAACATTATCAGGCTCCAAATGGATAATCAGATCGAGATCTGCCGTTGCACGCTGGACTTGGTGGAGATTGACGGCCACTCCTCCTGCAACGAGATAGCGGATTTTTGCTTTTCCCAAGGCGACAAACAGGTTTCTGTAAGAAATCATAAACTCCTATTAATTGTATTTTCCCTTTCCGGCAACCCCTTTTTGATGCGCTCGACGAAAAAAGAGTATCCTTGCATCTTCCGTGTTGACCCATTAGAAAAGAGGTCTATGAAAAAAATAACCCTCTTTTTTGTTTTGTTTTTCTCCATCGCAGGCTCTGCACACGCGCGCATTTATGTTCCCATCGATCAACCTTCCGACAAAAAATTGCCGATTGCGATCACCAATCTTGTCGGATTGGATGGCGGCGCCGGAAAATTTGAAAAAGATATTCCGGAGGTGATTCAGAAAGATCTGGAAAACTCGGCCTACTTTCAATTCATTCCGCCGGGTGCATTTTTGGAAGACGGAGAGAGCAGGGCCATCACACTGGAGACCATTCCTTTTGATTTGTGGAGTGCCATCGAGGCGCAAGGTCTCATCAAGGGGGGCATCTCCAGAAAAGGGGACAAGCTGACGGTCGAGTTGAGACTCTTCGATCCCTTTTTGAAACAACTGCTCGTGGGCAAAAAATATGTGGGCTCGGTCAAAGACTATCGATCCATCGCGCACCGTTTTGCAGACGAGGTGATGCTGGCGATGACCGGCGCCAAGGGGCCCTTCAACAGCAAAATCACCTATACCGCCATCACCGGCGGGGGAAGAAAGGCGATTTATGTGATGGATTATGACGGCGAAAATAATTATCGCATCACCGACACCAAAACGATCAGCCTCGGGAGCAAATTTTCACCCGATGGTTCCAGAATTGCATTCACCTCCTACAAAAGCGGCACGCCGGAGATTCACATGGCCAATTTGGGCGGTGGCGAAATGAAACAGCTCACCCACAACAAACAGACCAACTTGACACCCGCATTCAGTCCCGATGGCGGCACGATTATTTTTTCAAGTTCGGTTGCCGGAGATCCCGACATCTGGATCATGAATCTCGCAGGCAAGATGATCAAACAAATCACGCATACGATGGGAGTCGATATTTCTCCGGTCTATTCTCCCGACGGAAGCCGCGTTCTTTTTTCTTCCGAACGGGCAGGACGACTGCATGTCTTCACCATGAATCCGGACGGCAGTGACAATACACGGCTCACCTTTGTGGGGCAGTTTAACGACACACCGACATGGTCTCCCGACGGGCAAAAACTGACTTTTTGCGGACGCGATTCGGGAGCGTTTGATATTTTCACAATGAATGTCGATGGAAGTCTCATTCAACGCCTGACCGCAGGAGAGGGAAACAACGAGCACCCAAGCTGGTCGCCCGACAGCCGCTACATCACCTTCAGTTCCACACGCAGTGGCGGGCCCGTCATCTATATGATGCGCTTTGACGGCGCAAACCCAGTGCGCCTTTCGCAGGGGAACGGATTGCTCCCATGGTGGGGACCGAATTTGAAATGAAGATTGCCGCCATCGACATCGGCACACATTCGGTTCTTCTGTTGATCGCTGAAAAACATTCTGATGGAACAATTATCCCGCTCATAGAAGAGGCCACACTCACGCGCATCGGCGAAGGGATGGGATCCACTTCTGTTTTTCTCCCCGCAGGGATGCAACGCACTCTCGATGTTTTGAAAAAATATAAAACGATTTGTGACAAACACGGTGTTGAAAAAATTGTCGCCGTGGGGACAGCCGCCTTTCGCAAAGCCACCAACGCCAAAGATTTTGTGGCGCACGTTGAAAAAGAGTGCGGCATTGTCATCAAAATTATTCCCGGCGAACGCGAAGCCGAGCTTACTTGGAAAGCGGCCTCCACCGACTTTGGAAAAGATATTGTGGTGGTGGATATCGGCGGCGGCTCGACGGAGATTATTTCAACCGGTTCTGCCATCAGCATCCCCATTGGCTCCGTTCTGCTGACGGAAAAATATGGGCAGGATTATGACAAACTTTGCAACGCTATTGACGACAAATTGCCGTTCATCGGACATCAAACTTCGGACATCGAACATCGGGCGCTCGTAGCCACCGCCGGCACCGCCACCACGCTGGGCGCCATAAAAAATAAAATGAAAGTTTATCAACACGCCGAAATCCACGGCTCCAAAATCAGCCTCGAAGAAATCAAAACGATCATCGCCGATCTCAAATCCAAAACAGTGGAAGAGAGAAAAAAAATTCCAGGCCTCGAACCCGGTCGCGCCGACGTGATTCTGGCTGGCTCCCTTCTTCTACAAAAAATCACCCACCACTTTGGAATTGAAGAAATCACGATCAGTGATAGAGGGGTGCGGTGGGGACTGATTTATGAATCTTAAAAGAAACCTGCTCATCACCCTCGTCATGACCACCATCTCGGTGATTTTGTGCACGTTGGGGTTTACTCCGGCTTCGCAACCAATTGACAGCATTGCCGTCATCTGGCCAGGGTCTCTTCTTCACTCTGTCGGCACCATTCTTTTTGGAGGCTGGGGAATTATTGCAACTATTCTGGCGGCGATCATAGCCGATGTTGTTAATGTTGGCACTCTTCATGCCACTTTGGGTTACATTGTTCCCGACTTTCTGCAGGCTTTGATTCCGGCCATATATTATAGACACGTCATCAAGAAACATGGATGGGGTCCCCAAGTTTATAAGTTCTGGCCCTTTTTTTTCTATGCGGTTCTTTTATCCAACATAGTGGGGGCCATCGCAGGAACACTGATTCTTTACTCATGGTCGCAGACGCACCTTTGGCTTCCCTTTGTTCGATGGCTGATTGCCAATATTCCAATCTCACTTTTTCTGGGTTATCCGTTATTGCGTTTTTTGGGGCCCACAATAGCCGAAGAGGGATGGGTGGTTAAAGGGTGGTGGAAATGAATACTCAACACTCCCCCAGATTGTTCACAAAAATATTTTTATTATTTCTTTCCATGGGAGTCTCTCCCATTCTGTTGATTGCTTTTGTCTTTTCACTGCCTTTTCATCTGGAATTTATTCAATATAAAAATCTGATCGGGGTGCTGTTGATTTTGTCGACCGTTTCAACCCTTTGCCTTTCAGGATTAGTCACTCGCCTATTAAAAGAACCCTTGAATAAACTGCTGGAAGCGCAAAAAGAAATCCGGCACGGCCATTTGGATTGCCGCCTTTCAGAAGGAGAAGGCCAGGAATTTGAGCAGTTGTTTGACTGTTTTAACAAAATGGCATATGGGATGGAAATGGCGGCCAAACATGAACGTATGGTGGCCGAAGAGAGGGTTCTTTTTAAAAC
>JAUSII010000042.1 GCA_030648035.1 Deltaproteobacteria bacterium
GGGTTCATCCGATAGTTTCTATCGGACTTCCATTGGTCAGGATTTGTTAAAGGGAGGTGAAGGGTATGCGATTCAGCAGAATTCCACCGGTGATCCAATTGGCGATACCTTTGTGCGTGCCGCTGTTTACGGAGCGGAAGGAAAATGTTCTTTATGCAATGCTTCTCTTGGACTGGCATCGGGTGCAGGATTAGGTGTTGTGGGTATTCTAAAGAATGTGTCGGGAAATCCTCCCTATGGGATGAGTCCAAGAACGCTTACTCCTTCAGAGATTGGAGATCTACAAAGCATTGCTAATAAATACAATACTGAAATTAACGTTGTTGGGAGTAGAGCGGCAGGGGAGGGTAGAAATATTAATACTGGTTTTCCTGTTGGTAAAGGTTCAGGCACTCGTAGTGATATAGATGTTCGAGTGTCGGGCCAAGCCGTTATAGATTCGCATGGAAGGTTGGCAGATGACTTGAAAAATATGGGTAATGGTAACCTTGTACAAATTGTCAGTGGGGGTTTGCCTGATATTCCATCGCGTCCCCCTGTAATTATTATTAAACCAGCAAGATGAGAAAGGAAAAATAATGAATAGCAATAAGGATAAGTTGGAAGAAGCGCTTAAGAATTGGAAGATAGGTCATGGGTTAGTGTCTGGGCGGCTAGTTTTTGAAAGTATCCCTCCCGAGGATCGGCCATCATGGGCAGTGAATGTACTTGAGTTTGCGACATCGTTTGGATCTGTTACTCCGGAAATCAAAACCGTTTTGGAAGTTGCTAACAATCCTTCAAAATGGAAGGATGCTCACCATGTTTTTAGTCTAATTAGGCGTATTACTCTTCAAGAAGAAAATTCTAAAGAGGAATGTAAAAAAATTCAGTTAGAGATTCTTTACTTAGCAGAGAACGTTATAAAGGTGATTTATAATGCTACCAACCCTTCTGATCCCTTTGATGATGATTCAGGCTGGTGGATTGGATCCTGCTTAAGAAGTCTTGTCGATTTAATAAACGATCAAAATGTTGCGGAGAAGGCTTGGTTGATCTTTTCTAAAGGGGCTAGGTCTTGACAATTGCTTTGATGATTTGAGGAGATAAAAAATGAGAACAAAAACAGCTTATGGTCAGCTTGAATATGTGGGTGTTTGGAAAAGGCTTTTGGCCTATTTGGTGGATATTGTTATTTTTCTGCCTCTTCTTCCGTTGTCCAAGTTCTTGCTCCTTTATTCATTTCAGCACAGGACAATTTTGCCACAGATTGTCATGGGGTTGATGATGTTGTCTTTTTGGATTTTTGTTACTACCAAATTCGGTGGGACGCCGGGAAAGCTACTATTGAAGCTACGTGTCGTGAATGATGATCAAAATTTTATTTCTTTTTTCGACTCTTTTTTGAGAGTTCTTCCATGGATTGCAATCAGTTTGGTTTCTTATTTGGAACTGCATTACGCGATTTCCTCTATTACATGGATTTCGACCGTAAAAAGTTATGATGATGCGGCGAAAATTCTGAGTGCAACCAAGAGTATTTATGGAAAAATTTTGGGAGTTTTGGTGCTTATTGATTTGCTAGTCATCATTTTTAACGATAAAAAAAGATCTCTCCATGATTTTATTGCAGGTAGTTACGTCGTTACGAAAAGTTCTTTGGAGGAAGAAATTAGCCCAGAAGCAAACTCATTTCCTCAAGCATTGTTAAACGTATATCAAAGAATAAAAACGAAAGATGAAAAGGCTGTATCGGTTTTTGTTGCGTGGCCTTTGACAATATTTCTTGTATTGATCAGTATTTACGATGTAATAACAGCCACGATTCCTTTTAAAGTTACTATTCCAGCACTTTTATACTTTTTAATTGTCAGATTTTTTGTTCGTTCCGATTCATTTTTCCACTACATTTTTGGTTCATTGATAGTTCTTCTTGTATGTACAGCCTGTGACAAATTTCTGATGGGGTACGAATTTTACAGACTTCGTTTCTCTAATGCCTTTGTTCTCGGCGGAGGAGATGTGATGTTGTTTATGGTGATTGGTGCGGCGTTGGGCTTTTACCGCGTCGTTTTAGCGTTCGGGTTTTTCACCATGGGGGTTCTGGTTTTGTATTGGATAGGCGAGTATTTCGGTTTTGGCTCAATCCCTGCCGCATGGCTTATCACCTTATCTGTACTTCTTGTTTTCATTTTGAATAGAGATGAAGGGGTTGAAATGCCACTGATGGCAAAACAAAAGGGGGAAAAGTGAAGAGGATAACGGCAATAGCAGTTGTTGTTTCGCTGTTCGGAAGTGCGTGCGCGACGACTTATACGCCACAGCCAAGCGCGTTTATTAAGTCGACTTCAAAAGGTTATGAGAAGTGCGACCAGATCTATAAACGAGGCATGTTCAATCAGGGGATTGTGCGAGCAACGGAAGGTGATCCCGAAGCACAAGTCTATGCCAAGAAAAGTTCCAGAAATCAAAAATGGAGTTGGGGTTTGGTTGGTGGAAGTTTGGCCGCACTGGGTGCCGGAATCGGTTTAGAAGCTTCCAATGATCGTTACTCCACCGCTTATAAGGTTGGGAATGGACTGATATGGACTGCGATTGTTTCCGCTTTGGTGAGTATTGTTCCTAGTGCCAAATCTCCATCTCAAGCGGCAGATGCCATCAACAAATATAACGACAATGTTTTACTGAAATCTGCGGCGGATGCTTGTCCGAATTTAGTCGAAAAAAAGTCGGAAGGGGACATGGGGGAGAAAGAGTAATGTATACATGCAAAAGATTCTAAAAATTGTAGCACCCATTTTCTTGGCTCTCTTTTTATTTTCTACCGAAAGAGGGCATGCAAATCCGTCCGTCGGTAATGTCGATGATTCGGTAGCGGTGGAACAGGTGACTCTCTCGTTGGACGGCAAACTTTTCGCCTGGGATGCAAAAGGTAATGTTCTTTCTGGTTGGCCTGTCAGTTTATCTCAAAAAGTCTTTATTCTTTCACCCCGCTTGGTTGATTTGGATGGCGATGGCCGTAAAGAGCTTGTGGCTGTCTCTCAAGGCCAGGACAACAGCATTGAATTAAATGTCTTTAACGGGTTGGGCCAGGCCATGCCGGGCTGGAATCAGCATCTGACTGTTGGTACTTCCAATTTAAATGACACGCCGGTGATCGCCGATATCAACGGAGACAGTATTTTAGAAATTGCCTACGCAACGGCGGATGGGAACCTCTACCTTCAAAAGAAAACAGGTGAGAGTCTTTCCGGATTTCCGCAAGCCGTTGTCGTTAGCCGTTTGATGGTTGCCGATCTGGAAAATGACGGCAAGCCGAAGCTTTATTCCACATCAGGTGGCACCATCAATAAATGGACCGTCAATGCCGAGACTGGCAATTTGGAATCCAACATTTTTTTTCAGACACCGGGCAATTTTGAAATCATCGGCGAGCCGGCGGTGGGGGATATTAATGTCGATCGCCGCAACGAAATTATCTTTTCTACTTCGCAAAACAATATTTTTATTATTGATGCCTCCGGTCGCACGCTTCGCCAAATTCCGGTAGTGGCACAATTGCCACTGCATTCGCAGGTTGTCCTTGGAGATGTTAATGCCGATGGCAGAGCGGATATCGTGGCTTCTTTGAACGATGGCACTCGCGTGGCTTTTCAGGGGGATGGGTCCTCCATTCGTAACTGGATCGGTGAAGCTGGTTTTCGCCGATACAGACAGCCCGCCATTGGAAAAGTGGCGAATGATTTGTATGACGGAACAGTTGCCTCTGCCACAGGCTGGGATTTTTACACCCTTTATTTAAGCGGATTAAAAACATTTGCTGTCATTGAGATGGGGTCTAACGTGCATGAGTTCGATCGGATGGCTCCGCTTCACTTCGCGCAGGCGGCGGAGATTGATGAGGTTGCCGTTCGCCCGATGATTTTCACCCCCAACGGTGATGGGAATAACGACACGGCCGAGCTTCACTATACTCTTTCGCAACCGGCTTATGTTTCCATCGATCTGTATGACAGCCACGAACAATTTTTATCTAATCTTACTGGACCAAAATCGCTGGGGATTGGTCAAAATGTGGAAGTCTGGGATGGTTATAATCGTCAGGGGACTTTGACGACAAACGACGATAAGCTTCTCTCTTCCGGCACCTATCTTTTAAAAATTACCGCCACGACCAATGAAGGTCTGGTTTCAACGGCCATGACCAAAGCGGTGTTGTTCGGCATCAATGCCGAAATCGAATTTCCAAAAGATGCGGTCAAAACCGATGAGACATATCCTGAAATCTGGGGAACGGTCGCCTTAAAAGGTGTTGCGGTCGATCCGGCAGTGGGTGAAGGGCAAAGCGGTTTTGATTTTAATTCCTACAAACTCTATTTCCGCCCCGGAGCTTGGGTGCCAAGCGCAGAAGAAGTGGCGGCGGTTGGTCGTGCCGGTTCTGGATGGTCAGTGATTGCAGTGCCATTGAAATTGCAGTCTCCTGTTAATCTTCGCAACGAGCCGGGAGACAGCGTTTATCCACAATCCAACGTTTCAGTCGGAACAGTGCAACATGGTGTGTTGGGGGCATGGAATACTTCAGGCTTATCCAATGGTATTTATACAGTTTTGTTAAAGGTCATTGACGGAGATTTAACCGGCGCGCATCGGATTAGCTTCGACCACGTGACGGTGCAGGTAGCCAATGCGGTGGCCGGTGCTGGTCAAGGAGGAGATGGTTCGTCGGGTGACGATGAGTCCGGAGGGAGTGGCGGAGCAGGGGGAACGGGACAATCCAACAACCAAATCGGTCCCGCTATTCAGAATGTTAACCCCACTTCTGCTGAATTAACGGAGACTGTTCGTCAGGCAAACATCCGTTACACTCTGGTCAACAAGCCGAGTGACATCAACATCACCGTTTATCGCGCCACTGGTGACGGAAGTGTCGTTTACACACAAAGCTTTTTAAATCGTGCGCCGGAACAGACTTATCTTTTTGCATGGAATGGGCTCGATAATTTGAAACGACAGGTTTCCAATGGAACATATCGGGTTCGCATTGAAGCCTCTGCCACAGATGGGCTTGGGTTTGATAGCAATGAGAGCGTTTCGTTGACCATCAATACCAACGATGCCCTCTCGTCGGATTTGTCAGTCGTCAATTTCGCCGCCAGCATGACCAGTTTTAATCCACTCGATTTCAATGCAGAGACACCACATCGTTCAGCCGCGCTGACTTATATTTTAAGCAAACCGGCTCGTGTGACGATGGAAATTCTGGACGCCGATGGAGCCGTGCGCCGCCGTTTGCTGAACAATCTCTTGTCACAAAATAGCGGCGATAACCCGCCGGTGTGGGATGGCACAGGCGACGATCATTTGGTTTTGCCGTTCGGTGCTTATCGTTGCCGGTTAATCGCAGTGGGCACAGAAGCGGGACGGCCGGAAACAATCGTGCAGGAATTGGAATTGCAATTGGCTCAGTCGGAGAGAGACGGAAATATTGTTGCGGCCATTTCAAAACTGGTTGGAGATGGCAAGAAAAACGCGGCGAACGATCAGGAAAGAGGAGTCTTGGATCATGATGCCGATGCAAACAACGATTTTCCTCTGGAAGGTAATCCCGATTTTGAATGGGAGGCATCTGGAAGTGGAACGATTGTGCCGGAGTTGGAGTATCGGATTATTGGAGCGGGGGAGGAGAGATATCAGTACATTATACCTAGAAGACGTGAGTATCGTTATAGATCAGGATGTTTTCGGCCTGATCCCTATCAAACAGAGATATGCCCCAGAATACGTTTGGAATTTGATAATAGATTGTTACTTAGTTCAGCAGGAGCCACCATTTTGGATGTTGGTACCAAGATTAATTCTGTTAACCATGTTTTGTATAGTGAAATAAGAGATTTATTCGGAGGCAGTGAACTCCTATGGAATCGCTTTTACACCTCCGGCATTCCTGCAGGCCAAACGATAACCTTTCCCTTGTCAGTTCCGGGCCTTAATTATCCAGACCTCCCAATTGGCCTCTCTTTTTATTCTTCTGATTACGAAGATTTTGAAGCTTTATATTTCATTACTGCTGATGAACCCACTTTTGGCACCCGCCCTTGGGGTCCCGTAAACACCGGTTGGGTAGCCCGATCCGGCTTGAACTCCGGTGTCAATGACATCGGTGGTTTTTCAGCCGGTTCTATCGGCACCGGCGCCGGTGATGTGGTGGCCATCACCTCACAAAATTACACTTACGAAGTTCGCGAAAAATTGAATAATCAATATCGTTCCGTCGGCATCGATGCTTGTGACAACGGCAAGAAAGCACTCCCCTTTGTCGAAATGTGGATGGGCAACAATACCGGACCAGATACCACAAACTGCCAATCCAATTCCCCCTCCATATTCGCCAATGTTTTGCAGGGGGCCTTCAGTACTTCGCAAGATACGGTGCTCAACGACACCGGCGGAAAAATTCGCGGTTCTTTTTCCCATTTTAATGAAGAGGGTTTCAGAGTTTTAAGCAACGACATCAAAATTAAGGATTCCTACCCGACTCCCGAAAGCTATCCCGATCTTTACACCTTCTCCAACGCCGTTCGCATTAACCGTTGGGATGTCGGTCTTAAATATCCGAACGGCGATGTCGTCGATGCTTTTGAAGTGGTGAACAAAAATCTCCACGGCCAATCGGCTTTGGATCAGGATGTCAACGGTTTACCCGATGCCAACGATGCCGTTTTGGATACCTTTCAGATCAAGATGAAACCGGATGTTGCCGCGCGACGCTTTGTCGAAATCGTTGGCAATGTGGGGGCTCAAAATTATCAGCTCAAATTTTATGATGCCGCGACACAAAGCTGGCAGGATATTCCCAAACAACTTTCTGTTCCAAAAGAAGATGGCACGCAAACTCTGGCCTGGTGGGATGTCACAAAACTCAACGGTGAAAATTATACCGTTTTGCTCCGGGTGGAAGGGGAAGAGGGACGCATTAATGAAGATATCATGAATGTTGGCGTTGGCAAAAAAGTGGTGCGTGGGGAGATGGAAACGGTGAAAGATGCCTTCGGTCGTGCTTCGCTCAACTTTGCCCCCAATTCTCTTTCTGCGGCGGACACTTTGGTTTCCGTGGCGGCGGTCAAAACGGATGATCCGAGTTTGCCAGTGCTTAATCTTCCCGATGGAACTGTTCCAATGGGGCCGGTTTACAATCTGAAACCCGACGGCATTGCTTTTGACCCAGCGCATCCGGTGCAAATGGAGCTGACTTATACCTGCGAAGAGGTTTGGAATGCTTTTGGCGGCAATCCGGCGGAGATCACCATTTATAATCTCAAAGAAAATGGTGAACTGGAGAAGGTCTCTACAATTCAGTCCTCCGGCGATAGTTGTGCCGCACCGGATCCGAATCAGTTGTTCACCGTCACCGCCATGCTGGAACATTTTTCGATGTATCTTCCGCTCAAACAGGGCGGATCTATTCCAACATTCAACGTGACCGCTCCGACTAAAAACGGTCTCTTTGCCTCGCCTTTAAAAATCACCGGCCAGGTTTCCGGCCCCGATCTGGAATCGCTGAAAATCAGCTACTATCCGGTTGGCGGCAATCCGCTCTCCACCACTCTGATTTATGAAGAGTCAGCCAAGGTTTTTGATTTCAATTGGGAAACCACGGTTCCTTCCGGCGATTATGTGTTGGTGTTCGAAGCTGCCAATGTAGAGGGAGTGTCCAACTTTTTGGAATTGCCGGTCCATCTCGATATCGACCCTCCGCTGACTAAAATGCTGGTGGATGGAACAGCCGTCGCGGAAAACGCCCAAGTCTATATTACACCGGAGAGTGCAATCTCTTTTGTCAGTGAAGATGGTGGTAATGAGATCACAAAAATCGAATACAAATTGGATGCCGGTGCTTATGCCGATTATACATCCCCCTTCAAATTGAGCCAATCCGCCGCTGGCAAACACCAAATCTTTTATCGCTCCGTGGATGCCACAGGGAATGAAGAACCTTCAAGGCAGGTAACTCTCGTTTTGCGAAGCCTCGAATCGGCGCCAGATGGATCGCATGTGGAGACGGGCATTGTGGCGTTTGGTCCCAGTTTTCAAAATAACGGTCAGACATGGGTCGGCCGCAATTCGAGCTTGGCCATCGGTGCCGTGCAGGGGAGTACGGAGCTGGCCGATATCTTTTATCGCCAGGCCGGAAACTCTTTTGATGTCTATGAAAGCCCAGTTCTATTGAATGCTTTGACGGAGGGGGCCTATTCGCTGGAATATTATGGAGAGGATATTTATCAGCGAGCCGAATCGGCAAAATATTTTGCATTCAACGTAGATAATACTCCACCAGAATTGGCCATTGCATTAAACGGCCGCCATCAGGAGACAGCCGAGAATTATCTTATCAATGCTCAAACCGAGATTGCATTGAGTGCATCAGACAAAGAAATGAATGCATCGGGCGTTAAAAAGATCGAGTATCGGTTTGGCGGCAATGTTTGGAACGTTTACTCTACTCCTGTAAAAGTACCCGATGCGCAACATGCCACGTTGGAAGTTCGGGCCATCGACAATGTGAACACTACCAGCGTGGTCAAAACATATTCGTTTAAGTTCGACACGACAGCGCCGCAAGCCTCTATGGGTAGTGCCGATGCCGCTTTTTCGCCCAATCAGGATGGGGTGAAAGATATCATGACAGCGCAGATGAATATCTCCGATAATTTTTCCGAAAAACTGTTTGTCACCTTTAAAATAGATGATCGTTTTGTTTGGAATGCCAAAGAGACCGATCCGGGTGCTGTGACTATGGAGTGGGATGGAAATATTGATGGCGAATCATTGCCCGAAGGGAATCATTCTTATGAAATTTTTGTGGAAGATGAGGCAGGGAACCGTTCCGAAATATTGCGCGGGGCAGTGGGGCTCGATTTGACACCGCCTGTTTTGGGAATGGTTTATGAGATGCCGGCCACGCTGATTGCCGGTTTGCAGGGGGTGTCGGTTGCTTATAGTTTGAGTGACAATTTGGCCTCCGGTAATGTGCAAGTTGCATTGTCCATTCTTTCCGGCGGTGATCAGGTTTTGGCCGGTGTGGCGGATACGGTTGCCTATGCCGGAGTTGCATTGGAGCGAAACATTGCATGGAACGGTCAGAACATGTCGACCAATGCTTTGCCGGATGGCGATTATCATTATCGTCTTGTGGCGACCGATGCCGCCGGAAATATTTCGGAAGCTTTAAGCGGTGTGATCGGGCTTGACCAAACGCGGCCGGTGACAACATTAAAAATACAGGGGCCGACTTCCGGCGGTTGGGTGGGCCCGTTGACCGATTTAATGTTAGAGGCTTTTGATACCGGTTTGGGAGTTCAGTCTACCTATTATCAATTGAATGGAAGTGTGCCGCAGACTTACAGCAGTCCCGTTCGTCTCAACCAAAGCGGCGATTATCAATTCGGCTATTTCAGCAGAGATCTGGCCGGTAATGAAGAATTTATTCGTGTGCAGGCTCTCAAAGTGGATGCCACCTCTCCGCAATCGCAAGTCTCATGGGATGGCATTAACAGAAGTCTAAACGACAAAACCCATATTTCGGGAAAAACAAAAATCGTGTTGGCGGGGGAAGATGCCGAATCTGGATTGGACAAAATTCTACTGACTTTGGATGGCGTCGGTCCTTCTGTTTATGCCACTCCTCTGGCCTTGGGCAATTATGGAGATGGTTGGCATACTTTGAAATTGCAGGCTTTGGATAAGGTCGGCAATAAAGAGACGGAGCAAGAAATCGTTTTCTATCTCCACGGAACTCCGCCCGAAATATCTGTTGAAATGGGCGATCCCAAATATAATTCTTATGTCACCTCCCAAACGCCGATCCGCATCGGGGTCAGAAGCAACAATCCTGCCATCACCCATGTGGAATATCGTTTGGATGCGGCCAATCCCATTGTCTTTACGCCGCAGGCTACCACCGCTTTCACTATTCCCGAATTTTTGTTGCCGGAGGATGGCTCTCACACGCTGGTTGTTCGGGCGAGCGATGATTATGAGAATCAATCGGAAAAGAGTATTTCAATTGTGGTGGACAACACTGCTCCGGAAACGACTCTGGAACAGAGCCAGCAGATTACAGGTGATGAGAATTTTATTTCCCCCTCCACAAAATTTACCTTGGATGCGCATGACAGCGCCTCTGGTGTCAAAGTAACCGAATACAAAGTGAATGGCGATGATTGGAAAAATTATTCACAGCCTTTCGATTTGAAAGAGTTATCAGACGGTGAACATCATATTTTCTATCGAAGCAAAGACAATTTGGCAAATGAGGAACGATCAAAAGAGCAGATCGTTTCACTTCAATCGGTGGGTATCATTTCGGCTGTCTCTTCAGCGCCGCGTGTCTTGGTCTATCTTGTGGGAGAAGAAGATAAGGGACAGGTTTCCGATTTGGTTGAAGAATTATTCGAGGCCCAGCCGTGGCATTATTCGGTTGTGACAGAGAATATGGATTTTATCCAGAAATTGCGCGGCGGTGAATTTAACGTGGTTGCGTTTGCAACGGAACAACCTTCTTATCGTTTTGCCGCCACATTGGCCAACGACAAGATTTTTAAAGAATTAGCGGCCAGAGTGGCAGGCGGTTTGGGTGTTGTCGTCTTGGCCGACAAGGGAGGCTTAACCGGAGTGCCATGGGATAATCTGATGGCATCCGTCCGGCCGGGCAAAGAAAAGTTGGTTCAGTTTGATGTCAATCCGGCTATGGCCATAGCCGCTCTGTTGGGTGATGCGCGCGACAATGCCAAGAAGGATCTCGCTGCCCAATTTGAAGCTTCTGTTTCGGCCAAAACCGGGTGGGCACCTTTGGATGTTGCGGCTTTGGAGGCAGTCATTTCGACAAAAGAAAAAGAGCTTAACATAGGCGTGAAGATGACACTTCCGGAAGAATTGACCTTGTTGAAAGTGTTGGGCGGAAGCAAACAGGGCCGGAGTGCGGAATGGGTGGAAGATATTGCCGCGAATCAAACCAAAAAATTACGCTACCTTGTTCGTCTGCCAGCGGTTCGCAAGAATGTATCCTGGAAGATGGATACCGAAACGGTTTGGATAGACGGTTTGACATACAACAAGGAAGTGCCGGTAGAAATTAGTCTGGATGCCGGATGGGAAGAGGTTTGGGAAGCGATTATTTCCAAAATCAAACAAATCGTTTCATCCAAAGAGCCTTCCGACAAGGCCCATATTGTGGCGACACAATTGTTGGAGCGTTTTGAGCCACCATCTCCAGGGGCGGCCAAGGCGGTGGGCGGCACATTGGACATGGAATTGAGAATGGATATTCTATTGGATGCCTTCCAAAAATTTCCTTTGCTTGGAAAAGAAGAGGAGACAGAAGCTTTGAGAGATCTGCTCTTGAAAGGGTTGGATACGGTGGGATTGCAAACGGTGGAAAGTGGCAAAGCTCTTTCCGGATTTTCACAGAGTGCGCTCGATACCGACAATGATGGGATAGCTGATGATGTGGAATTGTCGGCTAAATTGAACCCAAACAATCCCGATAGCGATGGTGATGGGGTATCGGATGGAAAGGAAAAAAGCGCGTTGTCTGATTCCGACGGTGACGGCTTGATCAACGCTCTCGACACCGACAGCGATAATGACGGTTTGAGTGACGGACAAGAAGATAAGAATGGCAATGGTGTTTTCGAGCCGGAATTGGGCGAAACAGATCCGTTGGATCCTGCAAACGGAATCGATAAAACCGTAACGGCAGAGGGAGGCGATACCGATACTCCAGGCGACCAGCCATCGAAACCTTCCGGGTTGAGTCGTTCTTCTGATGTTGGTGGAGGATGTAGTCTCCACGGTTCGTCGGTTGAGAAAAATAATCTGTCTCTCATTCTTGTCTGGCTATTATTGGGATATTTTTTAGTAGTGAGAATGGGTCACAAGAAGAGGGAGGTATAATTTATGAAGAAAATAATATTGGCTTGGGGAGTATTTGCTCTGCTGTTTGGTTATGGATGCGGGGAGCAAAGTAAGGTCGCCAGTGGTAAAACGCTGGTCAAGATCAACAATTACAAAATTACTGAAGGGGATCTGAATTTTCTGACAGGGGCGAATCCCAGGGCTTCTCTGTATCTGGCCACTCCGGCTAATCGCCAGCAGGTGCTCGACAGTCTGGTAGAAAAGGAACTGCTGTATCAATCGGCTATTAAAGAGGGGCTGAATAAGGTGTCGGAGGTCAAGGCACAGATGGATTACAATAATCGTGAAATTTTGGCCAAAGTCAGGCTGGAAGCGGCGGTCAATGAAGAGGCGAAAAAATATTACGACTCCCACAAAGACGAATTTGAGCAGGTCAAAATCGCCACTATTTTGATCCGATTCAAGGGGAAGAAAAAGGAGGAGGCTCAAAATGTTGCCCAACAGCTTCGGAGCCGTTTGGCGGCGGGAGAAGCTTTTGCCGTTGTCGCAAAGGAGACCTCCGAAGATGCATTGACCAAAGAGAGGGGCGGGGATTTGGGTTGGGTAACACGCAATGATGTGGGGATGTCGCGAAGAGGGTTAGCCCCTCTGGTGAATGCCGCTTTTTTAATGAAGCAGGGGGAGATTAGTAATCCAATTGCCATTGAGGATGGAATTTTTATTTTGACGGTGACTGACGGACCTTCCATGAAACCGTTTGAAGAAGTGAAAGGACCCATTGCCTTCAGACTTCGGGAAGAGACGAAGAAAACACTGCTACAACAGCTTAAAGAAAAGTCAAAAATACAATATTTTGAAAACGGGAAAAATTAGTCTACCGTTACCGTCTCCAACTGCAATGTTTTGATATAGGTGTGGAGCGTGGATCTTCCCATATTCAATAATTTTGCGGCTTCGGTCAGGTTCCATCCCGTTTGACCGAGTATTGAAACGACATACTCTGCCTTGGTTGTTTCCAGAAAATTATCCAAAGTGGTGATGCTCATTTCCGGTCCCCTATCCACAACGCGGCAGGATTCAGCAAAAAAACGGTTGTTTAAATATCGTGGCGGCAAATCGTCGACGTCCAAAAGGCTACTCTGACTTGTGATGACAAGATTGTGAACCACATTCTCTAGTTCACGGATATTTCCAGGCCACTCATGTTCGCAGAGAAAGTGCATAAGTCTGGGAGCGATTTCCTTTTTTATATCTGACGGACAATATTTGCTTAAGAAATAACCAGTCAGCATGGGGATGTCGTCAGAGCGATCTTTTAGGGCTGGCATTTGTAAATCCACAATGGCGACCCGATGGTATAAATCTTCTCTGAAAGTTCCATTGGAAATAGAGTTCGACACTTTTTCATTGGTTGCAGAAATAACACGGAAGTCGACCTTGATTTCTTCTCTTCCTCCAACGCGTTGAATGATGCCATCTTGCAGAACACGCAGTAATTTTGACTGAAGTTCCGGTTTTAAAGTGCCGAGCTCGTCTAAAAAGATATCCCCTCCTTCGGCTAGCTCAAATTTCCCGATTTTTCTCTCTACCGCTCCGGTAAAAGCGCCTCGTTCGTGACCGAACAATTCTGATTCCAACAGGTTCTCCGGTATTGCCGCGCAGTTGACTGGGATGAAGGGTCTTGAAGCATTCCCTTCAAGATCATGAATGAAGCGGGCCACCATTTCTTTTCCGGATCCACTTGGTCCCGTAATTAAAACGTTGGCTTTATGTCCTTTAAGACGGGAGGCCATTTCCAGGACAGCCAGGAATTTTGAATTTCTGCCTATAAGATAGTGCTTCATATTTTTATCTCCTTTATGGTTCGTTTAATGCTCATTTCAGAAGAATCCTGCAATGCAGGTTTTATGCCAAAAAGAGGCGCACTGGATTTAGTTGAATTTATTTAACTTTCAAAATCCACTGCAACAGCCCGTTGAGGAGGCCTCTCCACATTTCGGTGTCTCTCCACCACAGTGTTCCGAATCCGGAATGCTACATTCAGATTTCTGAAGGGTGGTGTTCAGGAACCTGAACAATTCAGAAAAATAAAAAACATAATCCGATTAAATATCAACGAATTGTCTGGTCCTCGTTTTGGCACGGCGCTTGCTATTAAGAGGCCCGACACAGGGGGCATCAGAGAGGAAGCAATATGAATAAAAAAATGAAAAACAGCAGGGAAGACAGGTTCAACGAAGGTTGTATTCGACTGTTGTATGACATCTGCTGTTTTGCAGAGACTTTCAAAGCTACATCGCGCAAGCCGCCACAACCATTAGAGCAACTTCTGGAAGAATATTTTCCCTACTCCGCTTTGTTGGAGAAGAAATCGTAAATTTTGTGCGGAGAATCAATGCTGAAAATAACTGAAACGATAACCATTTATTTTTTGATGCTTGCCATGACTCTTATGCCCACTTTGACACCTATATCCGCATATGCCGAAGACGAGAATTCATTGCGAAAGATTGCTGTCTTGCCGGTTGAAGACGGAAAGCTTGACGCAGAAAGCGGCGAGCTTGCACAAGCGATGCAATATCTGTTGAGCGGAAGCGCCAATTTGCAAGTGTTATCGGGCAAGGATCTGCTGGAGCCTCTGAAGTATCAGGTTGAGAAGAAAAAACAAAAGCTGAATGTTTTTGAAGATCGGTTGATTTCTGCCAAGCAATACTATCTCAAGGCAAATTTTAAAGAAGCGCACCAACTTTCAGAAGAGCTTATCCGTGATTTGGAAAAAAATGGCGATCCATCAAAAACAGGTTCGCTGTTGGCGGAAGCCTATTTGACAAAAGCTTTGTGCGATTGGGCTTTCAGAAAAAAGGAGGATGTAAAAGGTTCCTTTTTAAAACTTCTTTCTATCCATCCAACCTATCAGATTGATTCAGCTCTCTTTTCACCCGCCTTGTTTCGTTTGTTTGAGGAATCCAGATCTGTGGTTTTCACAAAACCTACTGGACAAATCAAACCGGATACGGTGCCGGCCGGCGCAGAGGTCATATTAAACGGGGTCAAGGAGTGTGTCACCCCATGCCGGATCATTACGCTGCCGGTCGGCACTTATTTTTTGGAATTCAGATTGAACCGTTATGACAGCATTGCGGAAACTGTTCGGGTCGAAGCCGGAAAGACGGTGGAAATTTCGAGACGGCCTAAATGGAAAAATGAACCCCATGTTTTTTCAGACGCAAATGCGACGGTAGTCATCAAGGGCAGTGATGAAACAAAACAGATCAAAGAGGCTGCAGCTCTTGGGCAGAGGTTGAAGTTATTTAAGGTTGTGCTCGTTAATGCAGAGCCGGTTTTGGAATCAAAAGGCCAAGTTTTTATACGGATTGTTGATGTCCAAAATCAGACAGGCCAGCCGCCGCTTTCATTCAATTTTTCAATCGGGCAAAAGATCAAAGACGACAAAATGGAATCGGTCACTTTGGCCTTGTTGGAGCAGATATTCAAAGATGTGACGGACAATCCCGCACGTTATTCTGATCCGAAGGGGTTGGGCAACATCCGTCTTCTGGGAAAAAAGAGGAAAAAACTGACGAAACAACCCGCCTTTTGGGCAGTCGTGGGCGGAGTGGTTTTGACAGGAGTGCTTCTGGGAATTTTTGCTGGGGGTAGTGGGGGAGAGTCACAACCACCGGAAACGAAAATCAAACTTAGGATTGAATAATGAAAGTAAAAATCTTCTCAAAAAGTCTTATTTTATTGGTTGCCGTGTCGGCGATCGGTTGCGGGGGATCTGGTTATCATTCACAATCGCAGGGCTCTTCCTCCATCAGCCTTGTGGTTTTATCCACTACCGAAAGAGACAGCCAGGTTGCTGTAGGTAAAATTGCTCGATTTGAAGTCGTGTTGGAAGGTGAAGGTCTGGAACTGAAAAAACTTTCAGTTTCTTCCAACGCACATGAGGTGGAAATCAATAGTGTGCGTGCCGGAAGCAATCGCAGAATCACAGTAACCGCTTTCAATCGGGATGACAGACCGATTCGAAAGGGAGAATCAAAACCATTCGATATTTCGGAGGGAGAAACGAAGGATGTCGTCGTTGATCTTCAAGCGATACCGACATTTATCAACGTGCGCGATGGCAATGTCGTCACCGGCAAACGTCTGGTTTTTGAGGTGCTGGCCGATCCCGGAGAGTCATTGGCTGTAAAGGACACAACATCTAAAAACAATGTCTTCTCTTTAATATCCCTTTCAACAAATGGGGAGGCTGTCACTTCCAACTCGCACGGTTTGGGTTATTTCAATCCCAAGCAGATTGAATTCGGAGAACGGATTTTTCGAGTCGAAAGTCTTTTGACCGGTCGTTCCTCTGAAGTGCGTCTTGTGGTGACCGAAGGCGTGTTAAGAAAACCGGCCCCTTTATTCAGTTCCGGAACGATTATTGCCAAAGGAACGCATATTCAGCCGACCCGGATTGGCCAGTGGTCTGCCAGAAAGTTGGAATCCAATTCTATTCATTTGGGAGAACTCTGGCCCAGCGTTCTATTGCAACAACTCTATTTAAAGGAGTCCTTATGAAGAGAGGAATGCCCGGTTTTCTACCTTTAGCCGTTCTTTTGGCCCTTGTCGCCCAGGCATGTGGTGGAGGGGTGACCGAGGAACACATTCCGTCCAAAATAGTACACGTCCAATTCTCCAATCTGCCGCAAGGACTGAATCCGCAAGATGAATCAGTTACGTTATCGGGGAGCTTGAAGACGGCAGGAGGATCTGAAGGAGCAGCAGAGGTTTTGGTCGGACCTATTGCGGCCGCTCGATTAACGGATGGAAAATATGCATTTTCTTTCGGTAGTGTTGTGGAAGGGGAATACCGGCTTTTCATCGAGCTTGCTGCGGTTCAAAAAAGTGAGGAGTCGGCGTCTCTCAATGCCCCGTTGTTGAACCTGGCCCTGGTTTCTCCGTTGATTAGTATCGGAGCTGGTTCCATTACGGAGGTTACCATTGACGGATCGACATTTAATCTCGGTCTGGATGACGATGGTGACTCCTTGCAAAACTTTAGGGAAATCGGTTTGGGCACAGACCCAAAGAAATCGGATACCGATGGAGATGGCATCAATGATGGTTTGGATATTTTCCCGCTGGATCCGGCTGAAAGTCATGACACCGACCGTGACGGCATCGGAGACAATGCTGATCCGGATATGGACAATGATCGCCTTACCAATATTGAGGAGCTTGTAAAAAATACCAACCCTCTGCAGGCAGATACCGACGGGGACAGTGTTTACGACGCGGAAGATAACTGCCCCGTCGATAAAAATAACGATCAACTGGATACCGATCAAGACGAAATAGGGGATGTTTGTGATGAGGATGACGATAACGATGGGTTTTCGGATAAACACGAAATTCAAACGGGAACGGATCCAAAAAAACAGGATACTGATGAAGATGGAGTTGTCGACGGTAAAGATGATTTTCCCGTGTTACGGAGCGAACAGCAAGACACCGACCACGACGGAAAAGGAAATAATGAAGATGCGGATGATGACAATGACGGCATTTCCGATCAGGAAGAGGCTCGGCGCGGAACCAATCCTCTTGGCAGAGATACGGATGAAGATGGCATTCCGGACAATGCCGATACCTGTCCTTTGTTGGCCCACGGCAACAATGCCGACACCGATGGAGACGGGTTGGGAGACGAATGTGACCAAGACGATGACAATGACACGATTCCTGACGTGATGGAGTCAAAACCGGCGCAAGCCTATTCGGATCCGAAAAGAATGGACACGGATGGCGATGCCCTCTTTGATTACGAAGATAATTGCCCCAATTCGCCGAATACGAATCAATTGGATAGCGACGGGGATGGATGGGGAGATGTCTGTGACTGTAATCCTTTCAGCAATAAATACTATCCCTTTGCGGAAGACAGTCCTGAACCACTGCACGATGATTCCAGGACACCGGATTTTAGCGAAACAGATCAGAATTGCGACGGCATCGACGGTGACAAATATAATTCGGTTTTTGTGGATGTTGAAAATGGCATCGACACCAATACGGGCACCCTTGAAAGCCCTCTTAAAAATATTTCCGCAGGTGTTCGGGTCGCTTCGGAAAGAAGCCTGAATAATATCTTCGTGGCTCGCGGTATTTATTTGTTGGATCAGGATAATCCAGTTTTGCCGAACAATATCCGCCTCTACGGCGGTTACGACAGTCATTTCAGACTTCGGGATGTAAGAACCATTGATGCAGAATTAAGTGCAGGATGGTCTCAACCCACATTACATCTTTTCGAAAAAGAGGGCATTATCGTGGATGGATTTCTCATCACCTCGTCCAGCGGCAATCAGGTGCATTCGACAGTGGTATTGGAGAATTCCAAGGCGACACTCTCTTATAACAGAATTCACGGGGCACAGTTGCACCCGATGCAAAGCATTGCCATAGCTATCGTCAATTCTACTGATTCGGTTTTGAATGGAAATCTTGTAGATGGTGGCAAGGCCACTGCTTCCATCGGCATCTATGTCGGCGGCGGTAGTCCAAAAATTCTCAATAACATTGTGACAGGAAGTGAAGGAAGACATGTAACCTGTCTGCAAATAGCCGATGCCTCTCCTGTTGTTGTGAATAATACTTTTTTGGCCGGGTCGGATGCAAGGCGCGTGGATTTGTCGGGTGGCATCGTGCTCTACGGTAGTTCGCCGGAGTTGATTAACAACGTCATTATCACGCGAAATGGAAATACCCAGCGGGGAATTGAAATTGTCGGCGGCAACCCTGCAGGTGGCAATTGGCTCAATAATTATATTCAGACATTTCCGACCGACGGCATTGCGCCGTTATTGATTGATGCGGACGATAATTTTTACTTCGACATAAATGCGGTCAATAATTTTGGCACCATCGATCAGCAAGTCGCCATCGAAAACAATCTCAGTGGCCCTTCGTTGGCTCTGGGACAGATTTTGGATGTTCAATATGGCCCCGTTCAGGATGCACCTCTGATCAATAATGGATTTAATACCAGCGGAGAGACTTATGGCGGGGTTGTGGCCGATTTTAACGGAATACTCCGAGATCCTTCCGGTTATGAAATTGGCGCTCGTGAATTTTAAAGGAGGTTATCATGCATTGGATTTATGTTTTGACGACGATGCTATCGCTGACCGTTGCCGCCGCTTCTTCGGCGTCGACGAGCGTTCCACATAAAACCCATTTTCAGAGCGTATTTTATGATGAGGGAGGTAATCCACTACCGAGTGGCTCTTATTATGCAAAATTCACCCTGATTGGGCAGAGCGATGAAATTCTCTACGAAGAAGAACAGGGAGTTGAAATGATCAACGGCGTTGTCTCAATAATGATAGGCGACGGGTCTACGATCGGCTCCAATCTTTCTGAACCGGCCGGCGGCATTCCCGTGGCGGCATTGGAGCCGAATCAGAAAATTTATGTTCGAGTTGAAATAAATGGCAAGGAGCACAATGCACCGCTCGAAATCGGAAGTGTCCCTTATTCCTATTTCAGTGAGGAGGCTTTGAGCGTTGCTCCAAAATCAATTTTATCGGAGTCGTTGGCGGACGGTGTCGTTCAGGAAAATCACTTGTCAGATGTCTTAAGGGAAGCGATTTTCGGGAGTGTTGCACCC
Source organism: Deltaproteobacteria bacterium (assembly GCA_030648035.1). GTDB lineage: Bacteria > UBA10199 > UBA10199 > SPLOWO2-01-44-7 > SPLOWO2-01-44-7 > JAUSII01. The sequence continues at coordinate 19,553 of JAUSII010000042.1, forward strand.
GATCGGGTTTCCTCTTCGATTGTCACACAAGATCAGTTTTCCAATCACACCTCTTCACAAAGCCATGCTCATCCGGCAGAGTCCATTTACATAACCAATCCCTCTTTTGCCTACTCACGCAGTCTGGATGTCGGCAATGTTCTGAAAGATCTGGATCGCGCGATAGAAACCATCAGGCGCTACACTGATACTAAAGTTTCAAAAGCAGGAGATAGTATGTCGGGTAATTTGGATATGGGCGGAAAGTCTGTCACGAATGTCGCTCCCCCGGCAAATTCCAATGATGCCTCCACGAAGGCTTATACCGATCAACAATATAATGTGCTGAACACGCAGGTGAGTACCAGTATCTCAAGTACCAATGCTTCCGTTGATACACTGCAAGGACAAGTCAATGAGCTGGGAGATAGCATAGCTGGAATGCCCAAGGTTGTTGCCTATGCCGTCGTGAGAGCCAATAGGGATGGTAGCGTGGAACCGACTTTACTGGGGCAACACAATATCTCCGGCGTGCATCGCGTAGGAGATTCTTATCAAGTCGCTTTTTCAAATCCGATCAGTTTTCCTTATGTGGTGGTCGCCATTGCCATGAACAGCAATCCCGACGGAGACAGAGATGATATGGCCACCATCGTAGAGGATGCTCAAAACAACAACGGTTTTATCATCAGAACGGTCAATGGTGCCAGTGGTGGAGGCCCCACCTTTACTAATGTCAGTTTCAATTTCGCCGTCATCAAATGAAAAATATTAAAATTTATATATTTGTTTTTCTGATCTGGATTTTTGCTGGAGGCACCGCAACAAATGCGCTCGAGTTGGAGCGAAAGGTTATTTATTTTCACATTTCCAGTCATCGTCTGACACTCCAGAGCCAAAACATTCTCGATAATTTTTTGAAAGCAGCAACTGGTTCCGGAAAAAACTATCTGATCATCGGCCACGCCGATGAAAGAGGAGCGTCCGATTATAATCTTCATTTGGGAGATTTAAGGGCGAGAGCTGTTCTGCGTTATCTTGTGGCTCATGGCTCTGATCCCGAAAAATTCATCATCTTGAGCCGGGGGGAAGCAGCACCGACGGATTGTCGACATGCTTCCAAAGCATGGCGGGCCAATCGAAGAGTGGAGCTTCTAGTCTGGTAACTCATGTCGATGAAACTTCCTTATTATCTTGGAAAATATGAACTCACCCTCAAATTGGCCGAAGGGGGAATGGCCGAAATTTATCTGGCCCGATATCGAGTTCAGGATCATTTTCAGAAAGACTTTGCGATCAAACTGATTTCACCAAAACTATCCGAAGATCCTTCCATTGTTCCCATGCTCATTGATGAAGCTAATATTCAGTCCCGACTTTCCCACGATAACATCGTGAAAATATTTGAATTGGGGGTGATCGACCAGCCCGGCCCCTTGTTTTTTCTGGTGATGGAATATGTAAAGGGGATCAATCTCGCCGAATTCATACGAAAAATGAAAGCAGGATATTCGATTCCGACAGCCTACAAAATTTACATTGTTCATGAAATATTGAAGGGCTTGCAATACGCACATTCCCGTCGTGATGAAACGGGGATTCCTTTGCAGATCGTGCATCGTGACATTTCCCCACAGAATATTCTTTTATCTTACGAAGGCCGGGTCAAGATAGCCGATTTCGGCATTGCCAGGGCCAGGTTGGAATTTCGCAAGACGGCTACAACACAGTGTCAGACCCTCAAGGGGAAGTATGCCTATATGTCCCCCGAACAGGCAAAAGGGTCCCCCTTTTTGGATCATCGCAGTGATCTGTTTTCGACGGGAGCCATTTTTTTTGAATTGCTGACGGGTCTTAGAGCATTCGATGGAGAAAACGATCTGGAGATATTGGATAAGGTTCGAGAGGGGAAATTCAATCGGGATGCATTGTGCTCGGTTGAGCCAGAGTTGAAAACGATAATTGAAAAGTCGCTGATGACGGATTCTGCGGTCCGTTACTCCACTGCCTCTGAATTTTCAGAGGATCTCTGGAAATTCATGTGTTCCAAAAGTCTGCATGTTACCGATCAGGGATTGGGAAGTCTATTGTCCGTTCCGGAATTCGAGAACTCCTTTTCAGCTAAGGTCGTCCAACAAAAAACTGATTTGTCGGATACGGAAATTAAAGAGCCGGACGTATCGACCCCTTCTAATATTTCTCATGAAGAGGATGAGGTGTCTCCGGTGACGTGTGAAAGGAAGAGATATTTTTTGTATGTGGGGATTATGACCGCAAGTTGTTTAGCCGTTTTTTTATGGAGCCACTCAATCCGGATAAGGCCGGAGCCGATCCGTCTGAAACCGGTTGTTAAAAAGGAAATGCAGCTGGTCAAACAGGGAGCATTGTCTGTTGTGTCCGATATATGGGCTCATGCGAAAATAGGGGAGCTTACTGAAGAGCTGGAAACACCGTTTCATATAGTGTTGAATGCCGGTGCCCATTCTGTTCGATTGTGGCGATACGAAGGCGAACGACGTTTTTCTCTTGAGCTGACCGTCACTGTGGAGCCTGAAAAACAGCTTCGATGTTATGCCGTGTTTCAAAAAAATCCGCCCAAAATGGCCTGCAACTGATTCCGGATTAAATTAATATGATATCACTTATTTTTATGCGTAACGGTATTTCACGGTTTGAATTTCCGTTGAAAAGGCAGATTTCTATCGGGCGTGAAAAGGATAATGATATTTGCCTTGCCGATCGCGATATTTCCAAAAGACACGCACGAATAAAGCCGGTATCCGCAGGAATCCTTATTGAGGATGTAAGCACCAACGGCGTTTTCGTGAAAGGAAAAAGAATCCGGAAGCAAGTCGAGTTGAAAAAGGGAGATGTATTTCAAATGGGAGGTTGGGAAATTCATGTTCTTGTCGATAAAAAAGAGGATTTACCCAAAACGGTTATTAGGGAAGCGGAATTGACCATAAAAAAATTGGAGAAAGGATTGTTTCCGGATTTGCCGAAACATCTTATTGCTGAAGATCCAAAAATGCTGAAGGTTTTTTCTTTGGTGAAGGCGGTGGCTCCGAGCGATGCCACCGTTTTGATTCAGGGGGAAACCGGAGTGGGGAAGGATGAAATTGCAAGACTTCTTCATTTTTGGAGCGACCGGGCGATGAAACCTTTTATCGCCATTAATTGCGCCACCTCCACCGAACAGGTATTGGAAAATGCGCTGTTCGGTCATGAAAGAGGGGCTTTTACCGGGGCTACGGATTCCAAGGCGGGATGCTTTGAAGAGGCCCATGGCGGAACACTTTTTCTGGATGAAATCGGCGAAATGCCCCTTTCGATTCAGGGAAGCCTCCTCCGTGTTTTGGAATATGGTGCCATTCGCCGATTGGGAAGCGGCAAAAAAGAAAACCGAATTGATGTGCGGGTGGTTTGTGGAACCAACCGCAATCTCAAAAGAGCCATACGGGAGAAGCTCTTTCGGGAAGATTTGTACTACCGGCTTAATTTAGTGCCGATCAATATACCCGCATTGCGTGAAAGACCTCATGATATTCCTAAATTGGTTGAAAGTTTTATTCAAAGGCAGATGAAAGCTCCCCAAAAAACATTTTCACCGGAGGCAATGGGCGAATTGATGGATTATCCTTGGCCTGGGAATATTCGACAATTATTGAATGCTGTTTTGAGACTTCTGCTGGATCCGAAAGTCAAAGATCCCATAGGAACGGATGATTTGAATATTTTAAAAAGTTTTGATTCGCAGGAAAGCGTTGATTTCGGTGCACCTTCAACTTTTGATGAAGCCAAGAGACTTTGCATTATCAGTCATTTGAGGGCCTTTCCAAAAGATTCCATCCCGAAGCTTGCGGAGCGAATCGGCGTCAGCCGCCCTTGTTTGACGAAAATGATTCGCGACTATGGAATTGATGTGCAACGGGAAAGATCCGGAAATTCGGAGGAGTTTTGAAGGTCCTTTTATTTTGCAACGAAACGAGCATAAAGATGCAATCCCTCCAAATTCCCCCTTTTTATTCTGGATGGCGGTGACAATGGGTGTGTGATTTCTTCCGGGAAACGGGCAAAGTTCAACGGTTCCAGTGTCCAATGGAGTTCGCTTTCATGATCCATTGGATTGGCCTCTTTTCCTCCCGTGACAGGGGAGAGAAGAAACCCTTGCCCGACTGGCCTCAATTTTTTGAAGAGATTGGGATGTTTTTCATAAGCATCGGCCTCTTGGTTGGAGGCTTCATAAGTCGGAACGGTGGTGAAAAGTGGCCCCGGGGCGGTGCGATAGGTGCGAACAACGGTTTTTTCGGTCCCCAGAATGTCAGAAAGTTTTTCGGCTGTTTCTGGATCGTTGGTGGGAAGAATAATTTTCATTTGTGAGTTGACCCAGATGGTGTCGGCGACAATGGGGCTGTAGAGCTTCAAATCGTGACGGGACTGGTGGGCGAAGGAGAGTTGGCAATTGGCGGAACGGAACTGGGCCAACGCTGAAAGCATCACTTCCGGATTCAGGTAGGATTGAATTTCATCCAGATAGATGGCGCAGGGAGGATAGTTTTTTCCGGGATCAGAAAATCTTTCGCTAATGGCCGTTTTCAGATGTTGCATCAGCATATTTCCAAGACCGTAGGAGAGGGTCTTGTGGCTTTCCGGCAACGTAACACAAAGCACGGAAGGTTCACGGAGCAGGTCTTCCGGCAAAATATCCGGATTGTAGTCGTTGAGAATGGGAGTGCCCAGATCCTGAAGTTTGACTTTAAATTGGGCGAAGGCATCCTCTCTACTCCTTTGAGTACCATCAAACTTCCATTTCAGCTGTTGCACGGCCCCCTTGTCTGTCGTTTCCTGAAACAAACAATCTCTTGCTTTGGATGATTCCAGGCAAACGTAAATATCCATCAGGTTGAATTGTCTTTTTGTCGCATGGAGCGCACGGACCAGCAGACGCAACATGTCCAATCCAACGGGGCCCCAATGTTCATGAGTGATGTCGAAAGCCCGGAAAACCCTTTCCGTCAACAGCAGTAGGTCGGTATCGGGGTTGGTGTGAACGGGATTGTATGTGCAGGATAATTCGGGTTTGGCCGGGTTTAGATAGTAAAAGGGAACCTTTTTGCCCGGCCCCAAAACCTCTCTTTTGAAATCTTCTTTTACCAATAACGAAGCCAAAACATGTTGCATAAGCTGGATTTCGCCTTTTCCGTCCATGCAAACGACGCTTTTTTCAGCGCAGATATCCTGAAAAATCATCGGCAGGATAATGCTGGAACTTTTACCTGATCCGGAAAGTCCCATGATCTCTACATGTCTGGACCTTTGCGACTCGGTCAGAAATTTGGGAACATTAAGGCCATCAAGGCCGATAAACGTTTTGTCCTTGAAGGAATGCCCTTCAAGAATTTTCGATAATTTTTTAGCGTCTATTTTTTTCGTCATGATTTTTTAAAACCGTTTTTCAGTTTTGCCAGGAGAATTGGGTACAGAGGATATTTTACGAAATTAAAACGGTAGGGCTCTTCTTTTTCGCTTCCTTGTATCCATTTGAATAGAGGGCCATTGTAAAACCAGTCGGTCACTTTGCGCAGGAAAAACAGGAAAATTGCACATCCTAGCAGAAGACCGATGGAATAAATATATGGATGGAGCATGAACTCATGCCGATACAGCGCATAGTTTGTTATGAGAGGGTATGTTGTTTTGGCCAGCTTCGGAAACAACTCCGGTGTGGGGGTCGACCCGGTTTTTGAATTTTGGTACAGTATTTCAAGCAGGGCTACGCATGAGACCGAAAAGCAGACTCCCCCTGCCAAAAAGCGATGCAGGGTATGTTGATCAGGTTTTGACAAGATATTCCCCAATCAGTTTTTTCAGGAGACGCCCCGTTTCGTTGTGCAATGAAAATCTTAAATCGGGGAAACATTCTCTTCCTTTTAGATTGTCATATATTTTCAGTATTTCTTCGCCCCTTTTTTGTGAATCAACGCTGTATTGAATCAAACATGGGATTTTCTTGGCCTCATTGGTTTCCAGAAAGTAATCGGCATATTTTTCCAGTTTTTTCCTTTCTTGATTGAGTGACTTGGTATCACGATCAACTTCAAGAAATATTTTTATCGACTGGTTTTCCGGACAAATGATCGCATCTGTAATGAGAAAATCATTATTCCATCTTGAGTTGCCAGCCGAATGAAATTGGGATTCTGCAACAGTTCCCAAGGCATGGCGGTGTCTCGGAAACCAATTGACCATTTTAATTCTTTCCATAACTTCATGACAATTGCCGCCCGTATGGATATCGCAAAAAATGTCTGCAATACGCATGTTGTGAGAGAACTCTTCTTCTTTTGCCGACGGGCAGTGATCCGGGGGAGGCGTCTCCGGCAAACAGATTTTAATGGCTGTTCTGTAGCCGTTGAATGAAAGATACCAAACGACCATTTTCCCTTCCCTCCCCAGATTTTTGCACATTTGGAATACAAGGGAGCCATGCCTGTTACAGCCTTCGAAAATAGACTGTGCCGCCCGGGCTTTGTTAAATTCGGAAATGCCGCCGAGCTTAAATATGTGAGGGTTCATTAGAGCGGGACAACGGAGCAGGGCATTCAGCACCACCTTTTCTTCAGTGCGTGGTGGATCGGAAGCAAAATTCATATTGAGAGGCTTGAACGATCGCAGATGTTTGTGGATGGTATATTCACCCGCCTCATCAATTTTTCTTTGGAGTAATGCCAAAATCTTTTCACTCGGTTTCGGCATGGTTTCCCCCTAATAGCCCTGTGTCACCAAAATTTGAATGGGCATATTTGTCGGCAAGGTAACGGTGTAGGACTGTTCTCCCGTATAATTGTTTTGCCCCATTGCGGAGGAAAGTCCTTCCTTTGAATTTTGCATGGTTTGCCTGGCGAGTTCGCCGAATAAAGACCGGTTTTCCCCCATGACCGAATCCATTCCAAGGCCCACCATTGTGGAAGCAAAGGAGGTTCCCATCTGGTAAACATTGTCCTCATCCGCTTCGCCCGGAAGGCCGATTGATTTGTCCTGATCCACGGCAACTGCCAAAAGATCATAAGTTCCGCTTTCACCGGGGATTATGATTTTGTCGAAGCGGATGAGCACGCGGTTTTTCCCCTGTATGCCGGCGGTCTGACCCAGCAGTTTGGCTCCGGTTGGAACCAGAAGCTTTCCGTTGTTTTCAAAATCCCGATCTACGAAGGCCACTACGGGTAACGGTGTGGTGGAAGCGACTATCTTTCCGTCAATATGAGCTTCCAATACGGAGGCCGGAGGTACGGATATCTGCCTGCTTTCTGAAGAAGTAGAATCTCCGGTATTCTTAAGGACTTCCATGGTTCCGCCGGTACCCATATTTCCGGAGTCAAAAAAATCCTCTTGAGGCTTGTTTGGTGTAAATCCACTTATTGAGCGGACTTTTTCGGCTGTAAAGTGTTCGCGTTTTTCTGTTTCATTCGTGCCAGCGTCGGCTGATAGCGTGTGCTCGGTTTCCTTTGTATTTGGTATTTCGGTGGGTTGATGAAAATAAATGACACTGCATAATATGATAATGAGCAGGCCCAGAAGAATCAAAAAAACTCCCCGGGTTTTTTTTGTGGAAGTATCTTTAAGCAGACTTTGCGCCTTTCTAAAGTATTCGACAGCCGAAGGCGTTTTTGGCTTCCCGATCGGGATTCGATGTTCCTTAGAATCGGATGTTTTCAATTTTAACTCCTCCTGTTTGCTTTCCCTCTTCGGATAGCGTGAAGGTTAACTCCTGTGAGGAAGATATTTCAAGACGCGGAAGGACGGCGATTCCCCTGACTTCCTCTCCCGGATTTACCACGGCTTTGTCCATTTCCGTTATGACGCCGCCCACTTTGTTTGTTTGAACTGGAAGCCCCGTAAGATAGGCACGGGTGAGTACTTCCATTTCCACACCGGCAACTTTCCGGATGTTGCTGCTCCTGTTTTGCACGGAAAAAAACATGAAGATATTCGGACCCAAAAAGGCGATCTGCGAGATATCGAAAACAAGGTCATCGGCGTCGGTTTTTCTGCCAATCTTTTTTACATCGAATTTTTTCAGGAGATCTCTGGCATAGTTGCTTGCCGGTCTGGCTTTGATGGAAAAGGTTGTATTGCCGCCGTACTTGAAGGTGATGGCGTCGTGCAGGACGGAAGCTTGGTTAATCAGAGTCAGCATATACCTGTTTTGACGGGTAATGACGGTGAGATTTGATTTGGTACCCTCTTTTCCTTTGGCCGTGCAGACGATATTGCTTCCGGATTGTTCACAAGCGAAAAGGGTTTTGTCACCGAGAAAAGCACGCTGAATGTTTTCCGGAAATTCAATGAGGGTCCCCAATCGTGGCCGCACAAGGACCGTCTCTTCCACCGTTTGTCCTTCAATGATGTTTCTTGTGGTCGTTTCGGCTTCCACTTTTGCCGACAGGATAATCCAACAGAGCATCAATAGGGTGCATGAACGTTTATTCATTGTCTTGAAGCCCCTTTCGGATATCCGGTATTTCAGTTGCTTTCCAGGCTTTCACGGTTTCAATCGGAATTATTTCGCTTCGGATGTCATCAATAAGCAGGGCATTGGGCGTTTCTTTGGTTCTCGGAACTCGGCGAAGTCTTAACGAAACTTTAAATCCTTCAACTTCCGGTTTCTCCTGCAAGCTGTCTTTCGGATACATGTTTCTGGTACCCCACACCTTCACATAGATTAAAGCTCCCGTGTCTTGTTCAATGTTGGTCTTTTCCAGTTTGAGTTCGGTCCGTATGCCGGCCTTTTTGATTCGTTCGATGCCCTCGTTTTTTTCAAGGTCTTCTTTTTGCAAGCGCTGGAGGTTGGCTGTCATCAGATTCATTGCCTGGGACAGTTGGTATTCAATAATTTCAGAGTCTGGTGCGATGTAATTCGAAAGAAACGTTTCGATGACATGATCTATTTCTTCCCTTCCGGCAGCCTGTCCCCGCTTTTGCCGATTATCGATGTAAGCGGCTTTGCCCAAATCATCCACTGTGACGATGTCCGGGGGTCTTTTGGCGACCAAAACAAGAGCAATGGAAAATACGATGCAAATCAATGAGAGTGAAAGGAGGGACAGCAGCAGCATCCTTCTTTCAGCACGGATATGGTCCCATATTTCGCAGGTTTTAATAGAGTCGTTTCCCGCGTTGAAGGAGAGAAGGGTCATCAGGCCCTCCTCTGTCGTTTAAATGGTTTCATTGTTCTATGAGGAGGATGACGGGGGTCGTGGCTGTTTTTGTCCTCCGGCTTTTTGGGTGTTACGAATGATCTCAATGTTTGCGAAGGATTGACGATGGTTTGAACTATGCCGGAGGGGCCGAGCATGGCTCCCGATGCGGCACCGGATGCTGCGGATGCCGCTGTACCTCCGGATTGTCCGAAATATCCGATGCTCGATCCCATCAGGGATCCTGTCAAAAGAGATGCGGTGGATCGCATGACTCCGATGCCCGATCCGATGACGCCACCTAAAACTGAACCGAGGCTTCCTCCCATATTGAAAACGGTTACGGCCAATGCTGGAACGGCCAAAACGGCAAAACCGCCGGTTACATTCGCCATGGTATTGTGAATGAGATCGGGCAGAGAGGTTAAAATAAGGCCGCTTCCACCCGTGATCGCCATTTGGCGGCCGATGATGGCTCCGAAAAGGGACCAGGAACTGATGGAAATGATCGTCAGAATATAGGTCGGCAACAGATTGAAACGGGGGATGATTGAAAGCGCCACCACAAGAGGGGCAACGGCATGCAGATAAGTCAGCAATGTTCCCTGCACGACCTTGATTATTTTTACGATGATGAGCACAAACAGATAGGAAAAATAGTTGAACACCTGCAAAACGATGACCAACGGATTGCTCAGGTTGAAATAAAGAATTTTCATCGCCTCACCGGCTTTTTCCCAGAAACTGCCGTCGGCTTTCAGCGATTTGGCGCTTTCCGCGAGGCTTTCCCAATAGGATGTGGATCCGGCGATACTTTGTGCCATTCCGTTCATGAAACCTTCTATGAGTCCGAAAATTTTATAAATGAGCAAACCCATCAGGGCGGCTGCAAAAAAACCGCCGAGTACTTCGGAAAGATTCGGTTCGCGTCTCACGCTGTTTACGATTTCAATCAGAATGGCGATGGAGAGCATAAGGCCCATCAGCTCCCACATGTTGTCACCACCAAGGTGGAGTTTCTTGGCGACTTCCTCGCGATTGGCTTCGATCTTTTCCCTGACCTCCGGAGAGTCGATAAACGGGTCCTGTCCGGCATGAGCGGGTATTGTAGCCACGCTGAGCACGAAGAGAAAAATCAGATAAAAAAACATTTGTTTCATTTATTTTGGAGCTCCTTGTCAATCACTGCTGAAAGCGCCGAGTAGATATCATTCGTGGTCTTGCGACTTTCTTTCTCCCTTGTTTGCCTGTCCAATGTTTCCACGGCGGCCATTTGTGTCGTCGCGGCCTGATTTTCCAACAAGTGCTGCAGTCCGGCAGATTGAAGGAAGTTGAGATGTGCACTGATTTGCATGGCGCGACCCGGAGAGGCCCGATTGATTTCTGGCAGGATACTTTCCATGGAGGATTGCATGTTCGAGAGGAGAGGAAAAGTTCTGCCTCCGGCATCGAGAGCACCGAAAGCGGTTACGGTTCGAAAAGCATCTCTTGTATTCTGTTGTTTGTCAGGAGTTTTAAAGTCGATGTTCCAAATATCCCCGATCACGCCTGTGATGTCTTCCAGAGTTCCTCCATGAAGAATTTGTTCCAGGGAAGTGTTGCGAAAACGATCCACCAGATCACCGGCATTTTTGATCCATTCCGAAATTTGGGCCGCTTTTGGGTCATGAAAATCGGTTTCATCCAGAACGCCCTGATCCAATGCAAAATCATGGGGCATCTCAATGCCGCCGAATACCCGCTCTACTTTTAAAAGCAGATCTTTGAACAAGGTTACACCTTGCCTTGCCAGTCCGATGGACTGATTGAGTTTTTCACTTTGCCGGACGCTTTCGGAAAGAATCCTTCCCAATACGGCGGTATCGGTAAACCAGCTTGCGAAAGCGGGACTGGCTGTAGAGCATGTCAGAATAAGGATCATTATTTTTAACCGTGTTGTCATTTTTCCTCCGCTATGAATCCTTTCGGATTCTCTTTTGAAAGTTGTTTCAGTATTTCCATCAAAGTTGCTTCAGGCAGGTTTTGTTTTAGTAGGTCTTCCAATTTTCGATCTCTGGGATTTGTTGTGGAGAGCCAGTAGAGCAGGGGCGTTGCATAAAGAGTTACGGCTGTACTGAACTCGTCTGTTTGGAAAAGGGCTTGCGAATATTCGCCTCTGCTCATGGTCAGATGCTTGGCCAGATCAAGTTCCCTATCGGTCAATTGCAGGATTTTTTGCATCTCTTCCGGATTTTCCCGCAATTTGAGGATCCAACGTATCTTGCTCTGGTTGAGCACGGTCTTGGAAGACTTGGATTGCTGAAAATCACTGGATCCTTGCGTCGACAACATCATGGAGAGGTGATGCTTTCTTCCCATGCGCGCATGCCCGTCAAAAAAGAGTTCCCCTGATCGATGGGACATGGGCACCCAGATTTCGTCGCCGATGAAAATCTTTGGATCGTGGTCCTGAATCATTTTTTGGAATAACAAATGGGTGATCGTGCTCATAATGACGCCTTGCAGGCGTTTTTTGTCTTCAAGACTTCCCAGCAAGTCAAAGCAGAATATGGGCTTGCTGATTTCAAGGGGTTGGCTTCCAGAAAACACTTTGGAGTAGGGCCCTTGTGTCCATGGGTTCAATTTTTTACCGAGCACTTTGGCAAGCTGGATATCTTCGGCATCTTTTGAATAGCGGTCGTATTCTTGCAGAGTTTTTTGCAGCGCTCCAAAGTTGGGAACAGAGCTGGAATGTTTGTAAGTAAGGCGAATGGCTTGTTCCAACACGGAATAGTCGAGCATCCCCAAGGCTTCCTGCCCCTGATCAATGACCATTTGCTCGGCGATGGAGGCAATGGTGCTGATGGTGTGGGCGTTGAAGTTACCACTTTGGGCATCCCAGATGGCTTGACCGTGGATAAAAGGGTTGATGGAAACTTTTGGGTTATTAAGATCAAAATCGACATATTGGCCGCCCCAGATTTGAGTGAATTTTCTGTAGGATCCGCCGACATCGAGGATGAAAATTCGCAAGTCCGGATTTTTAAGCAGATAGAGATTGAGCAGAATGTTGATGAGAAAGCTTTTGCCCATTCCGGTTTGGCCGATGACAATCTGGACAAAGGAAGAGAGTTCGGCGCTGAAAGGTGAAAATCTAAAAATGGTTTGGCGATCGGTATGCAACAGGGCCCATGCCTCTTTGGTTCCTTCGCACGGTCGACACAAAGGCAGGAGGTCTGCGGCATTTTGTGCGGTGCATGTCTGCAACCGGTCTTTTCCGAGGTTGGAACCGCCTGGGAGGGAGGCCACGAAATATTTTAGCTGGCAGTATTCCTCTGTTCTTGCGGAAGCACTTTGGAGTTTTTGAGCCGTCATCAAAACGGTTTTGGTCCTTCTGTCCAGTTCTTCTTCACTCTCCCCCGTGATGACCAAACTGATACCGACGGAAACGAGTTTTTCTCCCGATTTGGTCAACAGTTCGTCTATCTCATCAATCTCCTGCACGGCCACTTCCGTCGGGGCGTTCTTGAATTTTCTGTTGTAGTCTATCCCCAGGAAAAGTCGTTTACGGCGTCCTTTGGCCCGGATTTTTTCCAGAAGCTGCTGGGTGTTTACAGGGGTTATTGCCACGGTCATCCGAAACGGAAAATCGAGAGCGTAAAGGAACGCATCCATCATGGCCGGATAGGTATTGTCCGGGAAGTGGTTGAACGTGATAACGCGGATGAAAGTTTCATCCAGAATAAGACGGTTTTCATATTCTTCACAACTGGAAGCGGTCAGTTTTTCCCTGAGCGACATGAAAAGTTTCGGGACTTCATTAAGAGGATCATTTTTAAAGTTAAATGATTCGGCAGATTTGTTTTCTCCGTGTAGAAGAAATTTTTTTGGATTCAGCCACTCGCATAGCAGTCGGCTATATTCCTCTTCCTTCATTGGTTTTACAAGAACAGGACGGGAAAATTGCGAAAGGTGTCTGATGATGTCGTGGCAAGCTTTATTCAAATCCCGGAGGGCTTCCCGGTGTTTTTTTCCGAAAACGGATGCTCTTTTTCTATTCGGCCCAAGAATTTGATGAAACCATGCTTTCATTTTCCCAAAATACCCACCCCTTTCATCTTTGAATCGTTTGGTGAGAAAGAGGTAAATCCGAATGCGCCGCCCCAAAGAGGTGTGCATGATTTTTTGCCGGTCATCGAAAATCAGTTTTTGTATTTCATTTTTTAAAGTCAGATTCCGGTTGAATTGAGATATCTCTTCCTGGATTTGGTCGTCGGAGACATAAAAGAATTGAAGCTCTATGTCAGAACTTATTGAAACTATTAAGTTTTTTAGGTGATTTGATAATTCATTGAGTTGCGTATCCGGAAGGGTCCAAGTGTCCAAGCCGGAGAGCATCAATCCCTTGGTGTAGGAGCCGTCGGCATGCACCAACATGTCCTCTTCCACAGCCAGATAGGGGATTTCATAGGCAAAGGGAGTCGCATTTTCTTTGAAGATATTTCTGGCCATTTTATCTCCCTCCGTTGGACCAACGGTGTCTGCGTGTAAAAAAACGGATCAGCTCCGCAAGATATCCTCGCGGTTTGTTGAGTTTGACGAGTCGAAGGATAGCGGCAAAGAGCAGACAGGCGGTCAGGTTTGTTATTAATCCAAAATCGAAAATATTGCCCAGATTGAAAACAAAAAAGATGAGAAATAGATCGATAATTTCAAAGCCAAATAGCAAATCTTTCGTGTCGATATTCCTATAGACTTTGTGAACTTCGAGCATTCTTTCCTCCTTACATTCCCAATTGCACAAAAAACCGTATGAGAGAGGGGGCGCTGGCGATAATCGCAACACCGACGCATATTTTGAAAACGATGGTGTAGCTTTTCTGTTCAACAGCCAGCCAGACAGAAACCACTCCGAATATGAGAGCCACAATTCCGGCCGGAGCGGCGAGTTGCCTCATATATGTTCCCAGCCGAATGAGAAAGTTGGAGGCTGGATCCTGTGCCCAGGCTGGTTGTGAAATAATTGTGAAGAGTATCAGTGTCCCTGCGGAGAACAGCTTGTTCAGTTGTTTCATGGAACCTCCTACACCCTGTTTTGCAATGAACGTGCCAAGTCGTGGAGCATGCATGACAGTGTAAATTCAGATATTTGGCGAACAAGAGTTCTGCTGGGAGGGAAAGAACCTTTCCCTTGTGGGAAAAAATCTTGCCCAAATTTTTGAAGAACCCAAATCGATTTTTTTGAAAACAGACGTTAAATCGCCAGTTTTTTAAAAAAACTCCTTTTGGCATGCCGCTTGCTTAAGAGAGTGGCATGCGATTCAAAAACAAAAAAATAATTTCCCTGTTGCTGACGGCATTTTTCCTTTCTGCCTCCGTCAAGGCGGCCGATGTCGCCGTGGCTCCTTACGTCGGCCCAGCTCTCGTCTTTAACCGTGATTTCAATGGTGCAAACGGCAAATCAGCTCTTGGCTTTAGTATCGGCTTCGATGCCTTTTATCGCTTGTCTTGTAAGGGTTGTCGCAATTTCTCCTTAATAATGAATACCGGGTACACCTCGGTCGGCCCTTTTAGTTTTAGCGGTGTCCGTAGAAAAGCGACGGGGCATGTCGGGACGTTCAAAGAGACTCTCCAGCTGTTCAATTGGAATGTCGGAGTCAACTGGTCACCGAAGCCGGTCGGCAAAATCAAATTCAATCTCTTTGCTGCACCCGGAATTTATCACACACGGAAGAAGGACGTCAGTTACCGCGATGGAAACAATAGGGACCTGCCCTTGCCTTCAATGTCCCACAGCAAGACCGATTTTGGTATTCTAGTCGGCGGTGGGGCGGAGGTTATGCTCTCTAAGCGGTCCAGCATCAGTTTTACTCCAAGAGTGAATATCAACATGTCAAAGCTTTCTGAACGGTTGAACATTCAACTACCGATCAGTTTTAAATTTTATTTTTAAAAACAAAGGAGGATTCCATGGCAAACGAACAGAAGGAAAAGGCAAAAAAACCGCGCTTGTCGGTTTATGCCATCAGTAGGAGCGGGGGGGATAAAAAGGATTTCTTTGACCCCTGTGGGTCCGGCTTCAGGAACGAAAAGGACGGTTCCTTAACGATCGTGCTTCAGGACTACCCTCTCTACACTCCGGAACTTCATGCCCGGGCGCCCAAAGATGAGAAGCCGTGTTGGACGGCCATTCCGATGGGCCGCTACAGAGTGTTTCAACTTCCGGGCAAAGCAGAAGAGGGAAAAACCCAGTGGAGAGAGATTGGAAAGGCCTTCGGCAACAGAGACGGGTCTCTGCGTGTCATCCTGAAATACATCCCGACTACCAATCGCCTCAACATAAGGTTGCCCAAGGAGGCGGAATAAATGGATGCGCATATCTGTAAACATTGCAAAAAAAATCTAAGAGCAGAAATCCGCATTTACGATGAGGATGCGTTGTATCTGGATATCTGTGCAGAAGGACTGCCGATTAAAACGGAAAACGGAGCAGAGATCGGTTGTTTTTATTGTTTTCCGTCAAGACGGATTCAGGGCGGTTTTCTTTTTGTGCGCAATGCATTTGGTGTTGCCGCGGAAGAGCAAAAAACAAAATCCGTCGAAAACAACCCGAAGCAAGTTAAAAATGTTTCATTAACGGATGAGGAAAAAAGAATATGAAGAAAATGGATATGCCGGAAAAATCCTCAGTGCTTTTGCTTTTTCTTGATCTCCTCGGCGTGGGCTTAAGAGAGATCAACAAAGCGGGAAATCTGTCTGCCGTTCAATATCATGCGACCAAGCTGATCCATCTCATAGGGGTTTTTAGGAGAAGTTTGACCGATCCTAAACAACCTCCCCGGAACACGGGGGCATAGTGGAAATGATCAAAAACAGGAAAATTCACTTTTCCGTTTTTGTCCTTCTTTTGGCCGTCACGATCCTGTCCTCCTGCTTTGTCTGGTTATATTACCTCCGTGCCGATCGGCTCCGTTCGGCCAATGACTATTATTTACGGGAACGTAACGGGATTCTTCGCGAAATGGCCGGAGTCTATTATATCTTGGCCCGAACCGAAGAGATATTGGGACAGCTTGGGTTATCGGCAGAACAATTTCAGAGAAGGCTCCTTTCCGATTTGACGGATGACTCTACTTCTTTCCGGCAAGCATCGCTGCAAAAGGCGGCGGCCCTTCTGTTGACGGAGCAGACCCCACTTGAAATCGGCACGACCATCATGCGCCCGATCTCCCCCCAAATAAAATCATATGGTGAAACAATCCTTCGAAAGGCCCACAACTTGGGTAAAATCTTTGATCAGAGCAGAATCAGCTTGCGGTTCATTCCCAGCATTTTTCCCGTGCTGGGGCGCCTCAAATCTCTCTACGGGTGGCGTGTCCATCCCATTCATGCTTCCAGGCAATTTCACAAGGGGATAGATATTGCGGCTCAAAATGGCACGTCAGTGGTGGCAACAGCCGACGGGGAAGTTGTTTTTGCCGGAAAAGAAGGGGGCTATGGGCAGAGCATTCTCATTGCCCATTCAGCTCTTTTTAAAACTCGATATTCCCACTTGGGCGGGATTCGTGTCGGGTTGCGTCAGCGGATTAGAAGAGGGGATGTTATCGGCGTCGTCGGCTCTTCCGGGCAATCTACAGGCCCTCATTTGCATTACGAAGTACATGTCCATGGTCAACCCAAAGATCCCATCCGGTTTATTTTTAACTGAAACCAACTCACGCCGCTTCAGGACTGCATGTATGAGGAGCCCCTCCAAATACATGTGCTCATACAGAGCTCATTTTTTAAAGTATTTGAAATCAATGGAAAATTTCAATCAGACAGGGGGTGATTGCGCTCCGCGACCGCCGGCCACTCTCTCCCACCCATAGGGTCCCATGGAGAGAGTGGCCGCCGCTCGCTTCGCTTAACCACCCCCTGTCTGATTGAAATTTTCCAAGAAGGTTAAATATTGATGATTTTTTAAGATAAGATTTTATTTATTTTTGATTTCATTTTTTTCTAACACACCCAACGCTGTACAAGTTTTTTTGCAAAGTGGCCGGAGTCTATTGTTCGAGATTATAAGTTCCAAACACCGTGTCTCATCATGCTGAATGTTGTTTTTAATAACCTGCCTCAATCAGTTTCTACGAAATAGCCCAATGTCCTTTTCATGACCTCTTCGAGGTCATTCGGTCACAATAAGGTGCCACAAAAACCGCGCCAACCCCTACGGGGTTGTCACGGCTTTTGTAAATGGCGGGAGCATTATAGCCCCCTATTATCCCCCTAAAGGGGGATACAAGGAATTTTTTTCTTTTTTCCTCGTCATCAGTGAGAGGAAAAAAAGAAAAAAAATATTAATTAATAATGCGCGCGCCCGCCCAACGGGCCGCCGGAAAGGGGCAAAATGGAGGTCATTTACAGCTACACGGAAGAGCAGGCCATTGAGGATGGGGTGCTCATTGAGTATCCCCATAAAAAAGGGTGGTGTTGCACCCGCACGGTTTGGGAGGAATTGCCGGAAAAGGACGACGAGGGAAAAATGCGACATCTTGGAGCCATCATTGTTGATGCCTTTTTTGAAACCCGTCGGGTTTTCAAACAAAAACCAGACGAATGGCTTGTTGCCTCCGGCCGCTATGTCAAAGAGTCCGGCTATTGGCTGGCCAGAAACTCTTTGGGCGGCATCACCATCATGAAACCGGAAGACTACTAAACAAGGGGGAAACTATGAACGACATTACGACAACGGATTTTTCAAAGTTTGGGTCCAGAGAAAGAAAAATGACTGAAGACCTGTTGAAAGCATGGAGGGAGCAGGGTTTGCCAGAAGATTTTTACGGCGATGAAGTTGCCGTCATGTTGAACACTCACAGCGGGTGTGTGTTCCTTACCAACGCGGATTTTCAGGTTGCGATGATGAATCGTGACAATCTGGAGTCTTTCTATTCCTGCCCGATATGCGGGCAGGAAGGATTTAAGCAGGAGATGCAGCACAATGAATCTAATGAAGAATGCCAAGAGTATTTAAGGGAACTTGGCGTTAAATAATTTCTATCAGAAAGGACAAAAACAATGAAAACAAATGCACATGATCTTTATTCTCTCGCTGTTCAATATCGAAATGATGTCGAACAAAGGATTGACCAGCTTCGTTTATGTCATGAGGATATGGGGGATTTTTTGAATTGTGGAGGCGATTGCGATCTTATGGACCAAATCAATCATTGGAAGGCAACACTTGAAGAAATCAAATTCGTTTTAGCCGCGAACAGCAAGGGGGAGAAATGAGGGGACAACACACTTCAAAACCGTGGAAGCATAACAAAAATGAAATTTATGGAAATGACGGCAGGGATTTCATCGCCGAAGTTTTCGACGAAAGCAGAGATTATCCGTGGAACAGGGCTCTCATTGTTACAGCACCGGATTTATTGCAGGCCTGCAAAGATGCCTACGTTTACATTGATCGGATTCTAGACAAAATGGGCGGGGATAACGGCGGGAAAACGTTGCTCCAGTTGATCGGAAAAGCCATTGCCAAAGCCGAAGGAAAATAGAAGTATAACTTGGAGGGGGCAAAATTCTTTCCCACGGCGGGAAAGAAAATTTCCCTACCCTGTCGCCCTGATTATTTCGGGGGGCGCAATCGTTAATGTTTTTTCGCTCTTTGACAATCTGGGTTTGGCACGAAGATTGCTTTTCTTATTCAGCAATGACTGGAAAACCTCTAACGATGAACGAGCTTTGTTTATTTCTTGGATGCAGGAAATCAACACTGTTTCAGTACAATCGGGAGGGGTTGCCCCGTTTTTATGTGGGCAAAGAATGTCGCTATATTCTTTTCAAGGTTATTGATTGGTTGGAAAGGCGATCCAGGAATCGTGCACCACAAATGGACCTAACTTTTGATCCCAAAGAGGAGATCAAAAATGCCAGCAAACGTTCATAAAAGAGCACACAAAACAAAAAAAGGGGAAATCACTTGGCGCTTGGTTGTTCGAGAACCGGGGGCCAATGATGTGAGCATCCCTCTGGGATTGGTCAATGAACAGGAAGCGGAGAGGCGGAGAGTATTATTGTTGGCCGAAATGCTCAAGGGTGATTATCAGAAGGAGCCGGCCATTTCTTTATTCTATGAGGAATTTGTCGAAAAATTCTTCAGGGATTACGCGAACACTTTACCCGAGAAAACCCTAAGCGGGTATGAGAACGCATTGAAGAAACTGTTGAGCAAATATGTTGGTAGATTAAGACTCAACAAAATCAAACGGTATGACATTGAAAGATGTCTGGCGGAATACAATGTAATGGATACAACCAAAAATCGTTTCCTTTGCTACTTGAGAGTGTTTTTTAGAAAAGCGGTTGAATGGGAATATCTGGCCAAGTCTCCGATGGATGGCATTAAAAGTTTCCGTGAAGAAAAAGGGCGCGGCAGTCATGCATTGACCTCCAGTCAGTTAAGTTCCATCTGGAACGGTTTGAATCGATGGCAGGCTTCAGTGTTGCGAGTTTTTCTTTACACGGGGATGCGTCATGGAGAGCTTTCCAATTTTAAGTTCAAGGACATCAATTGGGATGCCGACATGCTTGCCATCGTCTGTGATAAAACAAGAAAAACAAAGAACAGAAAGACGCGCTACATACCGATGAGTCAAGACCTCAAAGAAGAACTTTTATTTTTGAGGGAGCGTCTTCCTGATTATCGGGGAGGTCATGGTCGAGAGGTCTCGCGCCTTCCTCATCAAAGAGAATATGTTTTCTGTCACCAAAATGGCGATAAAATTAAAAGCTTCAAGGGGACCATTCATTTTATCATGCGAAAGCATGGAATAACGGATGTGACTACTCATGGCTTGAGAAAGACCTTTTGTAGCCAATTGGGACGCGCTGGTGTGCATCCCAAGGTGGCTCAGAGGCTCATGGGTCATTCCGACATTCGTTTAACAATGGATGTCTATACGGAGATCGGTGATGAGGACGTAAAAAATGCTATAAAGTCGTTGCCCAGCGTTGCCGAAATGAGACGTTCTCAACTTACTGTCGTTGATGGCCAGAAGGAATGTGGCGGGAAGACTGGGTGGGGCAAATGAGCCAACGGGGAGAATCGAACTCCCGACCTATTCATTACGAATGAATTGCTCTACCAGCTGAGCTACGTTGGCTTGAATGCTGTGGCCACATTATGGCGACGAATAGAATCAAAAACTTCTGTGTTTTGCAACCATTTGATTTCACAAGTCCAATGGCTACAGTGGGTCTTCTCATTACAATCCGTTGCTCTACAGAAGGGGGTTGTGGCTATATTATGGCGACGAAGCGAAGCCAGAATTTCTCCGCCATTCCAACCTTTTGATTTTATGAAAATATTTTTCATAAAAATAGCGTGGAACAACCGATTACGAATGAGCTGCTCTACCAAATGAGCTACGTTGGCCTACTTCTATTTACATTAGTCCTTGAGTCAAAGAACAAGTCCGCCGACCTGTCTTTCAAGGTTCCGCCTGCGGCGGAGCTGCGCGGCCCGGCAAAGCCGGACCTTGCCAGCTGAGCTACGTTGGCAAATGCCCGGGTTGGCTAGCAGGGAAAAGAGAAAATTGCAAGAATCCCCCCTACAAATCTTAAGGTTTTTTCTTTTTGAGCAGCAGGGTCAGCAAAACGCCAATCACCACCGCAACCGATACCAAACCAAAAACGACATACAATATCAGCCGGGTCAGCCCTCCCGCCACTTTTGTGACCGCGTGGGTGGTTACCTTCTGAACTACTGCTGCCGGAGGAATCTGCTGTTGGGGCATCTGTTGTTGCATTAATTGCTGAAAAGCCTGGACTCTTGGGTCGGTTGTTGGTGATGGAGTGGCCGGCGGGGGTGTTGCCGGAGGAGGTATTGCAGAAGGCGGTGCAGGTTGTTCAGCTGTTGGGGCGGTTGGTTGCACCGGAGCATTGCTTACTTGAATACCTAGACTATATGCATTGGGCTCTTTGTAACTATAAATGTCTGCATCGCGAACGTAGATATAGATCGGTCCGTCCGCTTTCACCTGAACATTTTCAAACCGGACAATGGCCCCACGATTGGCCGCCTTTTGCGACGCCATTTGAACGCGATCTCTGTCATAAATAGTAATGGAAAGTTCAGGGTTCATTGTCTGAGGGGTAACCACAAAGTTGTAACTCTGTCCCGCTTTGGCGGAAATTTTGAAAAAATCTTTGTCTCTGCTCCCCATCATCCAGTTGGTTGGATACTCCATTGGCTGGATTTCAAGTGCATTCATGATGTCCTCTCCGGCATCTCTGTCTGAATTGGCATCAGAATGGCTCGAGATTTTAATCTGGAACGGGCTGTTTTTGTGCATCGCATATTCGGCGCCGATCAAAATATAGTACCGTCCATCTTTCACGGCAGTAATCGTCGATGCCGCTTTTGAACTTCTTCCTGTAATATATTTGCTGTCGATCTCTTTGAATTCAGGATCCATCACACGAAAAGCAGCACGTGAATCGCCAACCCAATCATTTTCTATGGCTTCCCCTTTGTCATTGATCCTGACTCCCTTGTCCTGTGAAGCAATGGCAACATCCATCGTCTGTCCCCGTTTGAGATCGACATAAAAATAATCGTATTGTTTGGCGCGTTGGTGATGATCCAGGCGATATTCGATATCTGATTTCAGCGGAACGGCATCTTGAAATTGGTTCCCTCCGCGGATCTCCTGTCCTCTTGCGGCTTGTTCCGGTTTTTTGATGACCAGCGCTTTTTGCGTTGCTTGTTGCAGATTGGCAGTCAATGAAGCGGCATCTTTTGCATCAAAATAGGAACCGCCGGTCGCCTGCGAGATGGAAGAAAGCTGGGCCCGTGTTTTTTCATCCACGCGGAAGCCGATGGTGTGGATCGTCACTTTAAAACCCTGCGCCAAAAGACTTTTGGCCTCGGCCACCGGATCACCGCCGCAGGTCTCTTCTCCATCGGTCAAAAGAATAATGACGTGTTGTGCCTCTTTACCCAAAAAAGCTTTTGTACATTCCTGCAAGGAATAGGCGATGGGGGTGTAGCCATTGGGTCTGATGGCATCGACTTTGGCCGAGATGGATGCAAAATCGAGCGACTGAAAAGGGACCATCACCTCCACATCTTTGCAACTGGCGGCTTTGTCGGCTTTCGGCACCCGATGGGCATAGACGCACAATGAAACCGGAGTCCCCGAAGGAATGGACATCAGCGTTTGCTTGAGAGATTTTTTTGCAACCTCCATTTGGGTTTCCGCGCCCAGCATGTCGACCATGCTACCGGAGGCATCGAGAATAAATTGAATGTCGACTGGCGTCGGCATTTCATTGGAGGTTACTTGCGCTACAACGGGTGCTGGTGTCGGAGTTGCAACCGGAGCTTGCGTTACAGGTGTTGGCATCGCAGGTGCGGGCATCGGCATCGGTGTTATGGTCAAAGGTTGAGAGGGTGCAACCACTGGTGCGGGAGGTGTAGCGACTGGATACGCAGGCGCGGGTGTTTGCGCACGCGCA
>JAUSII010000056.1 GCA_030648035.1 Deltaproteobacteria bacterium
GGGCGTTTTGGGTCGACCCAAATCGAGCCGCGTCTTTTCGGAAGCCAAATCTGGCGGCGCACTTTGAGTCGTCTCCCCACTACTATAAATTGACTGCTGCAAAACTTTTTTGACCGCTTTGGCTACAAACTGATGCACCGCCTGCCCGTTTACAAAGCGGACCTCGCGCTTGGAAGGATGCACATTCACATCAAAGAGCGACGGATTCATCCGCAGATACAAAACACCCTTGGGATACCGCCCCTTCATCAAAAAATCGCCGAAGCCTTCCGACAACGCATGTTGCAAAACGCGATCTTTCAAAAAACGGCCGTTGAGATAAAAATAAATGCTGTTCGCATTGGAGGCGGTCTGCCTGGGATGCACAACCCATCCCGTCACCTGCAGATCGGGATTTTCGGCACACACTTCGATGAGATCTTCCGAAAACGATTTGCCCAAAACATCGCCAATTCTCTGCAGGGGATTTTTTGAAACAACGGCGGAGAGTTTTTTTGTCCCATCCACATAAAAATCGAAGGCGCAGTCGGTGCGGCTCAAAGCAAGTCGAACGAGCGTGTCTTCAATATGCCCCAGCTCCACGCCATCACTTTTCAAAAATTTGAGTCGCGCCGGGGTGTTGTAAAAAAGATTTCTCGCTTCCACTTTTGTTCCGACCGGACATCCGACGCTTTGGGTTTCCATCACTTCAGACCCTTGCACCACCACGCGTGCCCCTTCGGGCAAAGAGGCCTCTTTTGATTTTGTCTCGAGAATCAGATGCGAAACAGCGGCGATGGAGGGAAGGGCCTCGCCCCTGAAACCCAGAGTGCGGATGCAAAAGAGATCGACTTCATCCCTGATTTTGCTGGTGGCGTGACGCTGAATGGAGAGTTGGGCCTCCTCCAACGTCATGCCCGATCCGTTGTCAGCCACCTGAATTCTTTCGCGGCCTGCTTTATTGATATCAACGCGAATGTGGGTGGCACCGGCATCGATTGCATTTTCAACCAGTTCTTTCACCACCGATGCGGGACGCTCCACCACTTCACCTGCGGCAATTTTGTCGGCCAAAGCAGAAGGGAGAATATGAATGCGAGTCATGAAGAATCACTAGCAAAGTGTGAAGGGAAGTCAATTGTTGCATCTCGTCTTCAAAATGGGCATAAATTTGTCCATGCAAACAAGTAACGCCACCCGTTTTGAAATAATGGTCCGTTCTATCCGGCGTCTTCTGGGACTTAAATTTCCCGAGAGCGAAGAGACGCCGCCAGACACCGAAACGCTGACCCATCTCTATGCCTCCGGAATGTTCGAGACCGGAAACTGGCTCCACAAGCTATTCATCCGTCGCACGGTCAATCATGTTCGCATTGATGAAAACCATCTGGAGACCATCAAGGCCAAGGCCGATCAGGGGACGATCGTTTATGTCAGCGTCAATCTGGGGCAACTGGAATACAACGTTCTCAATTCCATTTGCCTGGAGCAAAAGCTTCCGCTGGCGCGCTTCAACAATGCGCTTCGCATGCGTCGCTGGCTTCCGCTCAAACAGATTCGCGAGAGTTATCGGCAACGCATCGATTATCTTGTCCGGCACGAAGAACTCCCCCACCCACTTTTGAGCGGCTACATTGAAAAACTGGTTCAGGAGGGAAAAAGTCTTCTCTTCTCCATCGACGAAGCCGACCCGACCTACCTCTCCTCTCCGGTCCGCGATTTTTTTAACACACTTTTGGAGACGCAAAAGAGTTCCGACAAACCGATCTATGTCGTGCCGGAGCAATTGATCTGGGACAAGCGGCCCAAGCGGGAAAAGGCGTCGATGTTTGAGGCGCTCTTTGGAGAAACACCGCACCCCGGTTTTTTTAGAAAGTTTATTTTGTTTCTGCGCCACTACCGCAAGAGGGCCATCGTGAGATTTGGAGAGGCCATCCCACTCGCCGATTTTTTGAGAACGGAAGAAGGCGGCGACCTTCCATTAAGTCTCTACCAGAAAATCTTGGGCTCGCTTGAAATTGAAAAACGAACGCTCACCGGCCCCCCCATCCGCCCCAGAGGCTGGTTTCTGGAAAGAATTTCCGAGGATGAAAATCTGGAGAAGACCATTTATGAAGTGGCCAAAGAAAGAAACAAACCGGTCGCCTCGGTCCGGCGCCTGGCCCTGCGCTATGCGCGCGAGATTTCTGCCGACGTTCATTATTCGCATATCGAGTTCGCCAGCGTTCTCACCCGCTGGATTTTCGGCAATCTCTTTGACGGCGTTGTTATCGACACCGAGGGGTTGAAAAATTTGAAGCAGGCCCTGCATCGCGGCCCGACTATTCTCGTCCCCAACCACCGCTCCCATCTCGATTATCTACTGATGGCGCACATCTGTTATTTTAACGATATCGTGATCCCCTATGTGGCGGCCGGCATGAACCTCGCCTTTTTTCCGCTGGGTCCCTATTTCAGACGGTGCGGCGCTTTTTTTCTGCGGCGCACCTTTACGGGAAACGCGCTTTATAAAAATGTTTTCCAGACCTATCTTAAAGTTCTGATCCAGGAAGGTTATCTGCAGGAATTTTTTATCGAGGGGGGTCGGTCGCGCTCGGGCAAACTGCGCGCGCCCAAACTGGGAATGCTCTCAATGTATGCGCAGGTCTTCACCGAACAGGCGGCCAAGGATATCCAGTTTATTCCGGTCAGCATCACCTATGACCGCGTGGTCGAGCAGAAATCCTACATCAAGGAGATAGAGGGAAAACCGAAACTTAAAGAGAAAACGAGAGACCTGCTCAAGCTGACAAAATTTCTGAAAGGACGTTACGGAAAAATCTACGTTAATTTTGACGAACCGATTTCTCTGGCAAAAGTGGCGGATGGCATCGAGGAGACCGACTGGAAAAAGAAAAAACCCCAGGTGGTGGAGATGCTGGGGCAGAAAATATGCCATGCCATCAACAGACAGGTGGTTGTTATTCCACAAGCATTGGCCGCCAGCGCCCTGCTTTTGCTCCCCAACCGGGGTGTAGTGAAAGAAGAGGCCCAGAAAACTTTCGGGGAGCTCCTTCATTATCTTCGGTGGAAAAATGTCAAACTCTCCGACACGCTGGCCAAAGACAGCGACGGTGTTTTTGCCGAAGCAATCTCCCAGTGCGAATCGGCGGGGCTGATCAAAAAGCACGAAGGATTGGAACAGAGTTTTTTTGAAATTCCGGGAGACAAAAGACTCGAGCTCGATTTTTTCAAAAATGTTTCCATCCATTATTTTGTTTCGCTCGCCCTTTGGTCCAATCTGTTGCTGACCTCCAAAACAGACCGTTTTCCGGTGGAGACTCTGGTGGAGAGCTACACCTATTTTCAGCAACTGTTTCAATATGAGTTCCGCTTCAGCACACGCAGACCCATCAAAGATCATCTCGACAAACTCTGTTGTTATCTGCAGGAGAGAAAATTGATCGAATACAGCGGCGGTGAGATTGAAATATTGCGGGAGGGAAGACCTCTCTTGAAAGAATTCAGCCTGCTGATCCGCAACTTCGTCGAGGCCTATCTCATCGCATGGCAGACTTTTGTTTTGCGACCGATGTATCCCAATGATGCGAAGGCGCTGACCAAGGCGATGATGACGCACGGCAAACACCAATTATTGCTTGGCAAAATTGAGTATCCTGAATCGCTCTCGCAGACCATTTTTGAAAACGCAATCCAGTCTTTCAAATTGCTGGGACTTTTTTCCATCGATTCCGACGAGGCAAAAAAACTGGAAGAGGCACTGGAAAAACTTTTGTTGAAGTGATCAGGCGAGGGCTTCTTCTTCAAATAATTGCGAATCGGGTTGCTGACGTTGCTGACCCTGCCGGCGGTCTCTTTCCCCACCCTCTTCCTGCTGTCTTCCCCGTGAACCCGGAGATTCCTGTTTGGCCAGAATTTTTTCTGATTCGATCGTTCCGGATCCGGACGAGGCGAAAAAGATCTGTTGCCTTGTATTTAGAACGGGAATCAGGGCCGGATGCAGCACCAGCAATGGAAAGTGGGCATCGGGGTCAACCGCCGTGTTGCCCGTCAACATCACCAAAACCCCCACCGAAGCACCTGCCACGGGAATGGATACAAAAGTTTCCGATCCGTGATCAGAAATTCTATCGAAAAGAAAAGAAGCAAACACCGATTCAGAAACATAAGCACCCAAAGGAAAATCTTGTTGAAGCGATTGCATTTCGCTCGCGTGCAACTCCCCAGCCGATATCTGATGCGAAGAGACATCGAGAGGATTGGAAGCATTGGAAGGAATGCCAATGGAAACGCCCATCGATTGCGCCACACGATTGCAAACCGCCTCTATTCTCTGGGCCTCCAGCATCCGGACTTCGACAGCATTTCTTGTGGATGAGGCTTCGAAAGAAGCAAAATACTCTTCCGACTCCCGAATGGGGTCCTTGATTCTGTCGACACTTCTCAAATCACGTTTGTGACCCGACTCTTCCCCACCGCTGAAAACATTACTTTCCGCATTATTAAAAATCATGGCTCCAGTCCATTGCGGCTCTACAGCTACAGCCACTGGAGAGGATGAAGAAGAGGATGCCGCCGCATCGGAATAAATGCGACCACCGGTCTCCACATTTTGCGCGGGAGCCGGTTGAAAAGAAGCAGGCGATGCCTCTCTGACAATTGGTCTGGGAGCAGATTCCGTTTGAAGAACCAGTTTTTCCGTTACAGTCTCTGTTTTTTTGCCGTCTTTTTTTTCTGCAAGAAATTCACCGGCAGTCTCTTTGAAAAATTTTGAGGCATTCTCTAACACCTTTTTTGAATCCACCTGAATCAGAACGACAACCCGATTTTCAACTTCCACAAAAGTCGATACGATATAATTTTTAACGGAGAGTGCAGTGGAATAAAGGAAACCGAAAAAACTCTGTTCCGGTTCTTGAGGCGCAGAGGTCTGTAAGGCTTGCGGCTCTTCACAAACCTGATCCTCATAACGGCTCTCGCGTGTTTCAACAACACGACTTACAGGGGCTTCAGATTGGATGCGTTCATCAAACATGATGGTATCTATTATAGTTTTCGACAGATGAGCCCCAGAAGTTGCTTGGTTTTGAAAAAATAGGCAACTTTAAATTATGTGCCTTACAACCTATTGAAATGATAAAGATTATTTCCCTTGGCATTTGCATGAAATTTGCTATGGGGCATGCATCCTTCGGGGATCATCTAATGGTAGGATGGCAGATTCTGAATCTGCCTGTCTAGGTTCGAATCCTAGTCCCCGAACAAAATCCAGGCATAAAAAACCCCGCCAGAAGCGGGGCTTTTTGTTTTTGAACATTATTTGGAAGGATAATTATAAGCGCGACGGCCCAAAACGATGGATTCAACGGAAAGATCTTCGTCCAAATCCTCCCAGTGAATGCCCCTGCCACCACCAATAAGGCGATAATCTTTTCTCTGTTGTGGAGTGGCCTGTACCAGCTTGGGATAAAATTCCAAAGGGGCACGTACTTCGCGACCATCCACAAGAGTCAGACAAATCATGTCGTCGGTAAATCCAACATCAATCGCCACAGACTCTGGATGACTATGTTGTTCAGCTAAAGAATTCATTCCATTTCTCCTCGAGCAATTCTATATGCTCTTGAATCAAAATCCTAGCCCTTTTTAACTCGTGGGCCTTCATGCCGTAAGATGAAGCCAATTGTAGTGGGAACAACCAGAACTTGGCCGTTCCGTCTCCATGTTCCACATGAATGTGCTTTGGCTCTGCAAAATCGGCACTATAGAAAAAGACGATACCCTTCCTTTTTTAAAATTGTCGGCATTGACCAGCCCTATAACATCCCAACTGAATGGTTGCAAGAGAGGGTCTCCACATGGAACTTTTTTGTTGGTTGGGCGGTTTTAAATTTATGTTACATTGAAGGGAATGAAGCGTTCCCTGTTTTTTCTGCTTTGTTTTCTTTTATGCCGCCCGGCTATGGGGTTTGACTTTGAAAATCTTTCTGCAGCGCTCTCACGTTATCAAAAAACAGAAAAGCATGGCGGTTGGCCCTTAGTTCCTTCTGGTCCCAAACTCGAGTTGGGCATGAACGATCCGCGAGTGGGCACGGTTAGAATGTATCTTCTGCTTACGGGAGATTTGCCCAAAAACAAGACGCAGGATGAAAACTATTTTGATGAAACATTGAAAAATGCGGTCTCTCTTTTTCAAACAAGGCACGGATTGCTCGAAGACGGCATCATCGGCGCAACAACTGTGAAAGCCATGCAGGTGCCTCTGGAAATAAGAATGCAGCAGCTCAAGGCCAACATCGCACGCGAACAGGAAATGAAACAACCCGAAGATCCGGCCTATATTCTCATCAACATCCCCGCATTTGAATTATATCTCTTTGAACAGGGGCAAAGGGTCATGGAAATGCGCACCGTGGTGGGCAGAGCCAATTGGGAGACACCCCTGTTTGAGGCAAAAATCACCGGGATATTGTTGAATCCGTCATGGAATGTCCCCTCCAGCATTGTCAAAAAAGAAATACTGCGCAAAATCAAAAAAGATCCCGACTATCTATCCGCAGAAGAAATACAGACCTTTAAAAAAGAGGGGGAAGAGTGGAAAGAACTCGACCCCAAAACAATAGATTGGGCTGAACGGGGATTGAACCTGAACCCATTCAAATTTCAGCAGAAGCCGGGGCCAAAAAATGCGCTGGGAAGAATAAAATTTATCATGCCCAACACCTTTGACATTTATCTGCACGACACCCCTTCCAGAGAATTTTTCAAACAGCCGCAACGCGGACTAAGTCACGGTTGCATCCGTGTTGAAAAGCCGGTGGACCTGGCTCTCCATCTTTTAAAAGACCTTCCGCAATGGAACCGGGCGAAAATTCATAAGGCTATCGATGACGGAAAGGAAATAATGATTTCCCTGCCGGAGGGCTTCCCGATGTATCTGACTTACACCACAGCCTGGATCGACAAAGACCACCAACTTCATTTCAGGGAGGATATTTACAAAAAAGACGGCGAGAGTTGAAAGAATGTCAGGTGATGAAGAAAAAAACCAGCGCCCCCGCCAGCATGCACAAAATGACTTTCCACGATTTATGGTGGGCCGTTTCCGGCAAAAGTGTTGCGGCGCCGATATAAATAAACTCCCCCACAAAAACAGCTAGAAGAATGGCCAGAGCGCGGGCGGGGATAAAAATCATGGAGGTCAGCACCACACCCATGACGGGCGCCAAGGCATCGGCCAATAAAAACAGTTTTGCCTTTTTGGGCGAATGCTGATTTTTGAGCATCAACACCACGGTATTCATGCCATCGGTGAAATCGTGCGCGATGACGGCCAGGGCCACAATCAGGCCGGTGGTAAAACTGACATGATAGGCGGCGCCGATAGCCACCCCATCGAGAAAACTGTGACAGATGAGACTGCCCGCCCCGAAGATCCCCATGATATGACCGTGTTCGGAATTATCATGATGATGGTGGATCAGAAAATATTTTTCAACAAAACTGAAGGACAAAAAAGAAAAAACAATCACTGCCATGACCGTTTTTGTCGACATTCCCACGCTGGCCGCCATCTCCAGACTCTCCGGAAGCATGCTGAAAAAAGCGACAGCGATCAGACTCCCGGCGGCAAAGGCGAAAAAATAGTGGAGAACATGCTTAAACCGGAGGGCGATCAGCCCCCCGGCCATGGTGGAGACAAAAGTGATGAGGGCAAAAATCCAAATGGCGCCGGGCATGCCACCCATAAATCATTTTGCCGATTCCAAGTAAAGTATTCAAACGACATTCAAACGGCCAGAAAAGAGACAATCTCTTTTACAAACTCCTGCGGCTTTTCCAGCATGACCGAATGACCCGAGTCACGGATGATAACGAGTCTGGCATCTTTTATTCCGGAGGCGGTGAGGCGGGCATCTTCAATGGGAGTCAGGATGTCCTGCTCCGTGGCCATCACCATGGTGGGCAACCGAATCTCGGAGAGGCGGGAGACAACATCAAATGCCATGGCCGATGCCACCTGGTTGACAAAACCATCCAGCAATTGCGGGTGGGGATTATTCAACATCCGATCCATCGCAGACTTCCTTTTTTTTGCATCCGCGAGATAGTCCCCGGAGAAAACCCACGGCAACATATTCTCGATGCATAAATCTATGGGAACATTGGCCTGCATAAATTTCACAGCCGTGTTGAGCACAATATGCGCCAGCAAACCAAACCGGGAGGCAGAACAACAGATCATCAGCTTCTGCACACGCTCTGCATAATTCAGGGCCATATATTGCGCAATGGCCCCACCCATCGAGTGTCCCAGAACATGCGCCTTTTGAAACCCCACCACCGTCATCAGGGCCGCCGTATCCTCCGCCAGTTCCTGAATGGAAAAAGGATGGCCGTAACCCTCACTCTGCCCCACCGCGCGATTATCAAAAATGAGGATCTGAAATTGTCTGGAAAGAGAATCGATCACCTCGCTCCAGAGCGTATGATCGCAGCCCAAACCCGCGATCAAAACCAGCGGTTCGCCCTGGCCGTGTAGTTCGTAATAAATTTTTACGCCATTGGCTTGGACAAAGGGCATATCGTAAAATTTAAACGGTTAATACACCTTATCAATTTTTATTTGAATACCGGCAGTGCCCATAGAAACCGGTTTTGCCGTTCTTCCTTCCATATCACCCGAACTTGCCGGACCCGCCATACCATCTTTGTCTATGCGGGCGATCACTTCGAGTGTGCCGTCCATCGGCATCCCCTTCATCATGATATCCTGCGGCATCAGCGCAAACGAAACAGGAAAAGTGCTGACCTCCATTTTCTTCACAGCCAACGGCGGCCCACCCGCTGAGGGTTTTGCAATCACAAATAAAACAGACCCGGTTTGAACCTTGCCTTTCAACGCCGGAGCCATACTAATCTCTCCCCCGGCAATCGGTGGATGATCTGCCGATGGCATTTGCGGCTGATCCCCCGACTCCATTGCCGTCATGGCCTCAGGCGGCATTCCACCTTTTTCAGGGGCGGTGCTGAAATTACTGTTACAACCGACTAACAACACACTGACTGTCATCAAAAATATTCTCATATTAACTCTCCTTTGTTTGCCACTTGGTTAATCCCGTTATTTGAAACAATGCCGGTGCACCGAATGTAATCCACAAACTTGCAAAAATAAAAGTCCCCATGTTCCGCGGAAAAAAGGAAATCACCGGCATCAAAACAAGATTGCCCACCACGAACCGGATGATTTTTTGGAGCCACGTCCCCTCTTCCGCCTCAAAATGAAGCCAGCGGTTTTTAGCCATCCACCCCAAACCGGTGCCGAGATAGACGCAACAATTGCCAATCGCCCAGCTTCCGATGGTATCGGGCGGGCCGAAACGAATCAGGGCAAAAGCCAAAACAAAGGCCGATCCAAAAAGCCAAAAAAGTTTTACAAAAAAATTCTGCCGACTGAAATATTTTTCCAA
The DNA here is from genome assembly GCA_030648035.1 of Deltaproteobacteria bacterium. GTDB lineage: Bacteria > UBA10199 > UBA10199 > SPLOWO2-01-44-7 > SPLOWO2-01-44-7 > JAUSII01. Next base: position 9,453 of record JAUSII010000056.1, read on the forward strand.
AAAAGAAGTGGAGCGGATAAAAATAAAAAGGAGTAGCCCGCCCAAAACCCAGCCTCCCAGAATATCTGTGGGATAGTGAAGCCCCAGATAAACGCGCGAAAGACCGATCAGCAAAATCATCAACGCCGACACAACCGTCACCCACGGTTTTTTGACAAACCAGGCGAGATATCCCCAATAGGCAATGCCGTTGATCGCGTGTCCCGAAGGAAACGAATAGCCCCTTTCCGGAATGATCGCGGCAACGGAGGAAGACGTTTCAAAAGGTCGTGGTAAAGCCACGCTCGACTTGATCCAAAGTGTACCGATGTAATGAACAAGTTGCGTGAAGAGAATGAGACGGCAACCCGCGGCATAGGAAACGCACCAAACAAAAAAACTCCAGAGAAAAATGGTTCCGTTGAAACCGCCAAAAAATGTGACAGCACCAAAAAATAAATCACACTGCGGGTGCAAATACGTCTGAAGCCAGACAATCATCGCCTGCTGAAATTGCATTGTGCGCTTCTATCACCGGAACATAAAAAAGCAAATACGCAGTTGACAGGTTTGAAAAAAATCCTAGAATCGGCGGACAAAAAATGATGCTTCTTGTTGAAAATCTCTGCAAAAATTTTGGAAAGGTGGAGGCGGTGCAAAACGCCACCTTCAAGGTTTCCCGTGGAGAAGTGGTCGGGCTTCTGGGGCCCAATGGAGCCGGCAAGACAACAACCATGCGGCTCATCACCGGGTATCTCAAACCCGATCAGGGAAATATAACTCTGGGAGGTGTTTCGGTATTGGAAAATCCGCGCGAGGTTCAGCGCCAGATTGGCTATCTTCCCGAAAATGCCCCCTCCTATCACGACATGGAGGTCACCGCTTTTTTGACCTACGCCGCACTTTTGAGACAGGTTTCCAAAAAAGATATTCCATCTCATTTGAAAGAGGCGATTGAACTTTGTGGATTGGGTGATGTTGTCGGTCGCCAGATTGGCCAACTCTCCCGCGGTTACAAGCAGAGAGTCTGCCTGGCCCAGGCGATGATCCACAAACCTCCCCTCCTGATTTTGGACGAACCGACCACCGGCCTCGATCCGCACCAGATTCACGAAATTCGCGCGGTCATCAAGGCCATCGGTCAGGAGCGCACCGTCATTTTGTCAACCCACATCATGCAGGAGGTGCAGGCGGTCTGCAATCGGGCGCTCATCATCGCGCGCGGGAAGGTGGTTGGGGCAGGCACTCTCGACGAACTGATGAAGCAGGCCAGCGGTGTCAGCCGCTATTTTGTAAAAATAAAAGCGTCGCGTTCCGATATCGAGCAAAAAGCCTTCGACCTGCTCAAAGTGGTCATCGAAGGATGGGGCAAAGAGTCGAATGGCGTCTGGCAGAGTGTCATTTTAAAAAGCGATGAGCAGGAAGATCACAGTGAAGAGATTTTTAATTGGGTGCTCCAAAACAAATGGAGTTTGAAAGAATTGAAACGGGAAAATACTTCTCTGGAGGATGTCTTTCTGGAACTGACCAAACAATAACCATGAAAACAATTCTGACCATCGCCAAACGTGAATTCAAGGCCTACTTTCAAAGCCCCATCGCCTATATTTATCTGGTCACCTTTCTGGTGCTGGTCCACTGGATTTTTCTGCGCGGCTTTTTTGTCATCGGGCAGGGAAACTTGAGAAGTTTTTTTACATTATTGCCGTGGGTCTATCTCTTTTTTGTTCCCGCTGTGGCGATGGGGAAATGGTCGGAAGAACGCAAACAGGGAACCATCGAATTGCTTTTCACCATGCCCATTTCAGAAACCCAGATTTTACTCGGAAAATTTCTGGCAGGCTTGGGGTTGCTCTCCGTAGCCCTCTTCCTCACCTTTCCCCTGCCGGTCACCATCGCCCTCATCGGGAAAATAGACCTGGGCCCGATGATTGGCGGATATCTGGGGCTTCTTTTTCTGGGGGGCGCCTATCTGGCTATTGGTTTATGGGTCTCCGCCCTGACCGACAATCAGATCATCGCTTTTATTCTGGGCGTGCTTGTCTGCTTCGCCCTCTTTATTATTGGAGAACCGCTGGTCACCTCGGGCCTGCCGCCGATGCTGGTCTCCCTTTTGCAATATGCGGGACTCGGAAGTCATTTTGAATCGATCGGCCGCGGGGTTATTGATAGCAGGGATTGCATCTATTATATTTCAGTGATCTCCCTCTTTCTTTTTTTCAATCTCAAGGCGCTGGAAGCGAGGGCCTGGAGATGAAAGAACGTTCGTCGGACATCGAACATCGAACATCGAAAAAGAGGGCGCGATGGATCATCCTCACGGCGGTTATCATCGGCATCTTCACACTTAATCTGCTCGCCTCACGCCATTTTGCGCGACTCGATTTGACACGTCAGAAAATATATACCCTCTCCCCCGCCACGCGCGAGCTGCTTCAAAATTTGAATGATGTGGTTGTATTCCGTCTCTATTTCACACCCGATCTTCCCCCCGCATTGAAACCGCTTCGAAACGAGGTGGAAGATATGCTGAAGGAATTTAAAACCTACGCCGGCAATCATCTTAAAGTCGAATATCATAACCCGCAGGAAAACGGGATGACCGAGCAGAAGGTGCAGATGATGGGGATTCCGCCGATCGAAGTGAATGTGATTGAACGGGACAAACAGGCGGCGGCCAAAATTTATCTGGGAATGACGGTTAATTTTGAGAGCCGTCAGGAAGTGTTGGCGGTGGTGCAGAATACCAGCAACCTGGAATATCGTCTCGACGCAGCCATTCTTAAAGTGACGGAGGCAAAAAAAGGGGTAATCGGGTGGTGGGGTCCTGCGGTTCAGGGGGATCAGGCTTTCACGCCGCAACAATCGCAGGGTGGCTACGACATGGCGCTGGAGAGATTGAAACAGCGCTACGATGTTCGTTCCGTTCTGGAATCGGGATTGGACAAACTCGACCCCACAGAGATTCCCACACTCCTGTTTGTCGTCCCCAATAAAATGACGGAGGAAGAGAAGCAGGCCTTCACAAATTATCTGGATAAAGGCGGTAAAGCGATTGTTCTGGTGGAGCGGGTCAACGTGGCACTGGGACAGGGATTGAAACCCGAACCGCAAGAAAATCCGATTGAGGATATTTTAAAAACATACGGGGTGGAAGTGAAGCAGGATATGGTCCTCGACAAATCCAACGCCATGGCCACTTTCACCGGTGGCGTGGTGAGCTATCACATCCCCTATCCTTATTGGGTGATGATCCGGCCTGAAAATTTCAATCACGAACAGCCGATGGTCTCCGAGCTGGCCCAGCTGGTACTCCCCTGGCCCGCATCGATTTCCCTGACCGACACATTGCCCGAAGGAGCGACGGCAACAACTCTCTTTCACACCACGCGGTTTGGAGTATCCGGCCCCATCAACCCGATGCTTTCCCTCGATCCGCAAACGGCAAACAATGCAATGACCGCTGGCAAACCGGAAGC
>JAUSII010000057.1 GCA_030648035.1 Deltaproteobacteria bacterium
CCCTGTTCTTCGTTGCCGAATTCGAAAGAGACCTCTGTTTTCAACTCCTGTGCTTAGGCCTGGCAAACTTGAAAAAGTTGTTTGAGCCACGCCACTGTCTCTTGCGATGTGGGCGCTTTTTCCAATCCGACACTCGGATCGATGTGCAAAATCTGAAACCCGGCTTTGATATCTTCTTCGAAAGAATGTTTAGCCGAGGCCATTGCATCACTCCAATTCATTTTTTTCTGAACCTCGTGATACCCCTGCCACGGGCCGCCATGATCGCGGCATAAAATCACATAACCGGCAGGGTCGTGCTTGCGAACAAACTCGGCAAAAGTTCTTGTCGTCCAACCGTTGACATAACCGCCGCCCAGATCTTCACATTCAATCTGGCGACGACTCGCCACCAGCATGATGGGGAGACGAAGGTTGCTTGCCAGTTCGGCCACCGCCACCACCGTGGTCTCGCTCATCGGGCCGATCCCCAGATGGGTACAGCGCCGGTTTTGCGACAGAGCCTTCAGTTTTTTGAGCGCGCTCATACGGTCCATTCTCCCGATCCCTGCATCGATTTCAATTCGGCATCGGGCATATACGGTTCAAAAAATTTTTCCAGAATATGAAGGCACGCCTCGGCAACGGCACGGTCACCACCATTGGAGCGGGTGACAAAGTCGGCCCGCTCTTTGGCCAGATAAAAACCGTTGGCGGGAGAAATACCGTAGCCGACCTTTTGAAAAACATAATGATCGAAGATGCCGTCTCCCATATAGATGACTTCTTTGGGATCCCATTTTTCCTTGATCCAGCTGTGTCGTTTGGTGGTGCTGACCAATTCCAGCGGGAATTTCATGTCGTCGACAATCCGTTTGCGTGAAATTTCGAAACCCTTGCGATCGCCGGTGACAAACTGAATCTCCATGTGCGGTTTCAAAAGAGAGAGGCCGTCATGATCGTCGGGGCCAAAAATTTTCATGACTTTTCCCTCGGCCGTGTAAAAAAACTGGCCGGTTGTCATCACACCGTCAACATCGAGAACAAACGCTTTTGGTTTCATCAGCATATTTTTATCTCAAACCATGCGTGTCGAGATAGGCACGCAGTTCGCAAATCTTTTCCCCTTCAAACCGAAAAATATCGACGCCCACTATCCGGACCGAAGGAGCATGATGGGGCTTCATCTCCAGATCGAATTCGCAAAAGGCCATGTTATCCCGAGCCTCCACCATGTCGAGCCTGTGAAAATGGAGTCTCTCCGATTTTTCAAAAATATCGCGGTAGCAGGCGAGTACTGCGGCATGCCCCTTCACTTTTTTGACAAAAGGATCTTCCAGCGTGACCTCTTCAGTGAAAAGATGCCTAAGTGTTGCGATATCTTTTTTTTCAAACGCGCTGAAATAACGTTGCAGAAGTTCTTTCATAGAATTTTGTTCAATATTTCCCTCGGAAATTTCTGTCCAGTATAGAGTTGAAACTGGCACACGGCCTGTTCCACAACCATCTGGCCACCGGTCACGGTTTTCAATCCGAGAGACTTTGCCGTCTGGATCAGCTTTGTTTCGGAAGGCTGACCTACAACATCCAAAACCGCTTCAAAGTTTTTGAGTGTCGATGTCGACACGATACTTGTCTCCTCCGCCGGAGCCATGCCGACCGATGTGGCGTTGACGAACAAAAAGCCTTTGGCTTTTTCAAGATCGTGCCAGGGGAAACCTTCTGCTGAAACAGTTTGAAGAAATGACTTTAATTTTTTTTCATCGCGTCCCGTGACAAAAACAGTCGCTCCCAATTCCTGCAATGCCGGGACAACCGCTTTGGCCACACCTCCCAGACCACAAACCAAAGCCGTTTTGCCGCGAACATCCAAGTTCTCGCGAACGACATTCAACACGCCGGAAAAATCGGTGTTATAACCGGTCAAAACGCCATCGGTATTGACGATGGTATTGACCGCGCCGATTTTTTTGGCCTGTGGGTCGAGACGATCGAGAAGAGGCAGGACTCTTTCCTTGAAAGGCATCGTAACACTGCACCCCGCAATTCCCAAAGCCCGGATCGCCCGGATCACCGCATCCAGATCGCCATCGGGAGAGAGCCTCAAAGCCTTATAAATATAATCGAGCTCTAAACAAGCGAAAGCCCGGTTAAAAAAAGTCGTGCCAAAATTTCCGGGGCGCTCGGCGATGGAAAAAATCAGTTTTGTGTCTTTATTTATTTTCAAAACGTTTTACCAGAAAACAACCTGGTCGTTGATGTTTTCCAATATATCCTTTTTAATCTCATTGTTATAGTTGGCCGCTTTTAAAATCACATTCACCTCTTTTTTATCCGCAAGAATCTTCGGGGAACTCACCATCAGAAGTGTGCCATACAATCGTTTGCCCTGCTTCTGGGGACCGTTATCCAATATCCCGGCGATATTTTTTGTATTCAATCCGAAGGCGATGAGAAATTGGGAGAATATGTGTCCTCCAAACAGATACACCGGATTTTTGGCGCCATTTATTTTTTGGTTCAATTCTTCAACCATGCCCAGATGATAATGGATAAAATCCATGAACATGGACCTATACTCCTCATATTTATTCGGCAGAACTTCTGGAACTCCGCCAGACCCGGCCTTTTCAGTGGCATAAAATATGCTGTGATCCATAAAATACTTTTTTTCCAAGATACGAAAACCGGATTTCTTCAAAAGATAATCTGTAAAATGCTCGGTCAAAAAAACGGTATGTTCAAAATTGAGACAATTCGTATACCGGTTTTTCATGAAATGGAACAGATTGGGAAAACTGAAAATATGTTTTTTGCCCGGCTCCAGCAGGCGGGCAATATGACAAATATATTCGGCGGGATTATAGGTATGTTCAAACACATGAGAGTGAACAATGGCATCCACGGGGCCGTCAAAAACAAATTGGGAATCAAACCATTTTGAAACAACCCTGATATTTTTATTTCCCTGAAAAGTGGGATTGGGTTCAACAACGGTCCAACAGGCATCGGGACTCGATTGCGTGAAAAGCTGGGCAATACATCCATTGGATCCACCCACTTCGAGAATATTTTTTGGATCAAACTTTTTCAAAAAATCAACAAACTGGGCATAATGTTCTGTCCAGGTATTCCCATAACCTTCATTGTGCTGGCTCATATAGAGGATTTCAAGCGGAAGGAGTTTTAACAGCTGGATGCATCCGGTATCAAGGCAGATGCCCCATTCCATATCGGCAAAAATGTCGTTTTCTGAAGGCTGAGAGGTGCAACCCATAAAAACGGGAAAATTTTTGAACGCATACAATTTCTCCATGCGATCTTTGCCCGTCAAAACACTTTCGCCTCGCAGAATATAACCCGGGACCGTTTTCATGTCAGATTCCTTTCGTCACTTCGGATATGGCATATGGCAGTTGATAGTCATGTCGACTCCATCGACGATTCACCACTCTCACCCAGTGATTGCGGATAAAATCAATTTTATTTTTACGGGCAAAAAAGATGCGGGGATTGAGATACATGTTAAAAACGGGCCACATCATTATTTTCAGCAAACCGGCATCCTGTTTTTTGGGGGGGACAACACCATCCGCATGGGTCAGCAAAGGGCGAATCCTTTTGTAGTTTTTTAAAAACAGTCTAAAATAACGGGGGAACCAGATTTTGAAAAATACCGCGTGATCATGACTAAACCAGAAATCACGGTATGTTTTTTTGCCAACAGAGGCTTCCATTTTGTCACCTTTGGAAAAAACAGATCTCTCCGAGATGACAACCTGATCGACATCACGATCCGAATCTATCACAACATCGTTGCAAAGGGCGACTTTGCCCCCCTTGCTCCAGACTCTCAAGCTGACATCGATATCTGTGGTATACATAAAATAACGCTCATCAAACAGACCTCCGATGATTTTCAAATCCTCTTTTCGAATGCACCCGATGTTCGCATAGAGCATGCCAAAAGCGGTGTACCGGGTATGAATAACCTCTTTCACCGCCATCTGAAAAGCGGCGAGGTAAGGCCGCTCCTTTTCCTGTTCCATATGTTTGAGAAGAGCTGTGGCCCATCCGGATCTGAAATGAAAATCATCATTGGTGTAGACAATATATTCTCCCGACGCGTGCCGCGTCCCCAGGTTGAATTTTTGCGCGAAAGTCAGCTCTCCCGTCTCACCCGGCTTTGGAACCGGGACATGTTTCACAAAATCCCTGGGTTTGGGCGGAGTGGGAGAGACCACCACCACCTCCACCAGATCACTATGCATGGCAGTGGAATCGATCGTCTCTTCCAGTCGATCGGGACGCAAAGAAGAAATGACAACACTAATTGGGCGCATGCGCTTCTCCCTGATATTGGGCCACCTGATACAACTCCGAATAAATGCCCTTCATCTCCATGAGAGTTTGATGACGACCGATCTCGACTATTTTTCCCGCTTTGAGAACTGCGATCTGATTGGCGTCCTGCACCGTGCTCAACCGATGGGCGATGACCACAACAATTGCCTCTTTGCGGAGCAGGCTGATGGCGTTGTAGACCGCTTTCTCGGTCATGTTGTCCAGGGCGCTGGTGGCTTCATCAAAGACAAGCAGTTGCGGTTTCTTGATGATCGCCCGCGCAATCGCCAGACGCTGTGCCTGACCTCCCGATAATTTTAAACCCCGATCACCAACGACGGTGTCATACCCTTCCGGCAGACTCGAAATATGTTCATGAAGCTGTGCCAAAACAGTGGCCTTCTCGATTTCTTCCTGTGTGATGGTCCGATCCCACAAGACAATATTTTCCCGGATCGTGTCATTGAAAAGAAAAATATCCTGCGAAACATAACCTATTTTTTGCCGCCATGATGAGAGATCGATCGTCTGCAGGTCGATGCCGTCCACAAAAATGGCCCCGTCTTTTGGTTTGTAGAACCCCAGAAGAAGATTGGCCAGCGTGCTTTTGCCGGAACCGGTGGTGCCGACAATGGCGGTGATCTCCCCTTTTTTCAGTTTTAGTTCAATCCCCCCCAATACCGGTTGTGCTTCCTTGGAGGCGTAGTGGAATTTCAACCCCTTCACCCGGACTTCTTCCATACCCCCCTCTCCCAATTTTCTTTCCCCGAATTTTTCCGATGGGAGATTGTTCAGAATTTCATCCATCACCTCGATCCCTTTTCGCTCTTTGTGCAATTGCGAATAGGAAGAGTTGACTCCGGCAACTGCTGTTGTCACCTTTCGAAAGGCCACAAAAAAGATAACGAGATTGGCAAAAGACATGGCATAATTTTTGGAACCAAGCGCCAGTCCGCCTACAAAGATAATGACAATGCAGGCCAGGAGTTCATTCACAAAATTGACACCACGGGTGAGTAAAATCAGATGTAAATGGGGTTTGAACTCGGCTTTGAGGAGAGAAAACTGGCGGTGTACAATATTTTTCAAAAGTTGATACGCCTTCACCACTTTTAATCCGTCAATCGCATCGACTTCCAGCTTGTTAATCTGACTCTCCAATTCATAGAGTTCCCGACCACGCTGTGCCGAACGATGATTGGCAATTCTGTGCCATATTTGAACCCAGACAATCCCCAACACGCCAATGGCCACCGTGGCCCACCACGACAAATAAACCATCAGTCCCACCATGAGGGCACTGTTAAGAAGACTGGCGCACAACATGCCGCCATAATTAATCACCTGAAAAATCGAAACAGCTGGAGTGCTCAAATTATACAAGACAGCACCCCGGCTTTTGTCGGCAAAATATTCGTAGGGAGCGTTCAACGTTTTTTGAAAAAGTTCTCTTTTGACTTCGCGCCGCAAAATTTGGGCCATGGCGGCAGTGCCACACTGCTGTAACAATACAAAGCCGCTATTCAAGATGGAAACGAAACTCACCAGAAAGAGCAGGAAAAAAAGAACCGCTGACGTCGATGTCCCAAAACCAAAAGTGTGCAACATCTTCATGACCATAACGACAACCCTGCTATTCTGGGCCGCACTTGCATCGGAAGCCATTTCCAAAAGAGGAATTCCCAAACCGACCGTGGCCATTTCCAGCACCGATCCGGCCAACATCAAAGAAACCACCGCCAGACACATTCCCTTGTGGGGGCGAATGATCGTGCGCCAATAGAGAGGCCAAATCCCGTTTTTATTTTTTTTCAACATGAAAATTGTTCCCTTTGCAAACAACGGACATCGAGCACCCAAGCCATCCCCCGCCAGCGATCATCGGGGGTGATGTCTTTCAAAATGAGTTCCCGATAGGTGGGCATTTCACTGTCATGCACCCAGATGCGGCTCGATCCATAGGTTTTGAAAGAAGCGACGGCACATTGTTCAATTTTTTTGGATCGAATCAATTCAGAAAGTTGGGAATCGGCATCAAAATCGATATTCTGTATCCCCTCTTGATAGCTTTCAATATTGAGTGATTTGGAGCTGGTCCCCGGCACAATCACAAAACCGCTTTGCACCTCTTTAAGCGAGCGGATGAATTCGATGTGGAAACCCTCTTTCTTAAGCAAAGGAAGGGCATGCACGAAGGCATCATTATAAGGGGTATCGTAGGTATACATTTTTTGGCCACTTATTTTATCCAGAACCTTCGATAATTTCACCGACGCCATCCGGCACGGGAGAACGTCGTTTAAAAAAATCCAGAGATTAAATCCAAAGTTGCAAAGCGTCACCACGACGACAGCAGACCAGAATATTTCTGATTCGCGTGCCGACAAAACCTGTTCTACTTGAAAAAATCCCCAAGCTATTCCCAAAAGAATTCCAAGCAGGGCCGGGAAATAGGGTCTGGCAAACTGGGGCGATTTTGTCACCTCTCCATAGAGGATGGGAGAGAGACTCAAAAATAAAACAGCGCCCCACTTTGCAAAATTTTCAGAAGAAAATCCGGCGGCAAAAAGGGCGGCACCAGAAAGCAGAAACGCCGCAACATAAAGAAGAGAATAAAACGGCAACACTTTTCCAAAAAAAAGAAAAATCCACTTCCAACCTGCCCCCCGCATTCCCTCTTTGACCGTCATTCCAAGACCTTTAAAAAAATCGGCATAGAGACGAAAGTGACAACTGTTTTTGGGTAAATACCAGTAACTCAAATAACCTCTCACATTTTGAAGGACATTGGGGATAATCAACCAGACAACCGCCAGGGAAAAACCGCACCAGACCATGAACTGATTAAAATAAAAACGGCTGTCGGAAGAGAGAATCAGCATGGCTGAAATATAAAAAACAACAGCGCCGGAGAGACTCGCAAAAAGTCGGGTCATCTTTTTCTTCCAACCGAGATAGCGGCTCAAAGGATGTTTGTCGCGACTCGCCAGCAGACTTTCGAATCGCCCTCCTTTATATATAGAGGTGATCATCGCATCATAGAGGAGATAAAAAACGCCGGAAGAGACAACCCAAAGGCTGATCCATGCCAACACAGGGATGGTGGAATTAAAAGAGGGTTGAATCAAAAGACGCTGACTGAACAGAAACGCCCCAAAATAGAGGGGGAGAAATTTTCTCCCGGAAGCGGAGGCGAACATCATCAACCCCAGAACAAAACCGGAGGACAATAGACAGAGAAAACCAAACGAAGAAGAACTCTCAAATACCTGCAGAAAAAAAATTCCCAGCAACAGAAGGGATTGCGCCAACGTGTGATACCCCCCTGTCAACGTGATCTGGTGGGGCCAAAAGCAGGTGATAAAAAGCACAAAACTCAAAAAACCGATGGCCGGATTCCAATAACTACTGGCAACAAGATAAAGCAAAATGGCCGAGACACCGGCAGAGACATTACAGAGAAAAACAATCGGATAGGCGCTGGTCTTGTCGCCAAAAACACGCTGGAACAGGGCCACACCCAAAACGCCGACATCCTTCATGCGCGCCTTCTCGCCCGCATGCTTGTGCATATCGGAGGGCCAGCGCCACTTGGAAGAATATGAGGCGGCGACCACCTGTTTTTCGGCATCGGTCATTCCGCCGTTTGGCGAGGGACTCACATTAATAAAAGGAATCCCTCTTGTGGCCAGCGCCATGAAAAGAGTAACACCGATTGTCATCAAACAGACGATCATCAACATAAAATTAAAAGAGACATCATTGTGCGGGTTTGGCCACAATCAAGAGATGCCATCCCAGAAGTTTCTCCAGTTTTTTAAAAAAATATTTTGGCATCAGTTTGAAATACCATTCACGTTCGTATTCGTATTGAACATATTTTTTAATATTGTACGGAAAAATAAAATCTTTCCACATATCCACAACACTGAATCCTTTCAGAAGGTCTCTCACCTCTTTAAAACTGTAAACAAAGGTGACGGGACAACCGAACTGCGCCTCGCTATATTTGGGAACACATTTCTCCGCGCTCCAGCCATATTTTCCGCCATGTTGCATCACGATGGCGAGAGATTTCCAGCTCCAACGAGCATACAACATGATTCTAAGCTCTGTCTCTGGCGTCATGTATTGGCGCAAGTTTGCAATAGCGGCAGAGGGATTCGGCGTATGATGCAAAACACCGAAAGAATAAATCAGATCAAAAGTTTGTGGTTTTAAATACTGGTCCAACTTCTCGACATTGCCATTGATAAAATTGGCTTTGAGACCAAAAATTTCAAAACGTTGTTTGCAAATTTCAAGACTTTTTTCCGACAAATCAAAAACGGTGAGGTCTGCTCCCGCCCTGGCAAAGTTGATGGAATCGGTTCCAATCCCGCAACCAATCTCCAAAACTTTTTTTCCCTTCCAACGCGAAAAGTCCGCGAAATCAGCAATATGGGGTTCCACAAAATAGCGCCGCTGTTCCACCGCATCGAAATATTCCGGCGTCCCCATAGTCAGCGTCGAATGACGCACGTTACAGGGCCTCCGGTTCCAATAGTTTTTAACTTCATCCAGTATACTTGTCTCTTGGTTCATACAACCTCCAAAGGTTTGTAGCGCCAGGCAATCGGGAGACGTCTCCCCATGCCAAACGCTTTTGCAGTCAATTTGATGCCCGGAGCCGCCTGACGACGTTTGTATTCGCTGGTGTCGACCATAGAGACAATCCGCTTTACGGTTGCCTCATCAAACCCCCGGGCAATAATTTTGGCGCCACTTAAGTGTTCTTCGATATACAACTTTAAAATAGTATCGAGAAGATCGTAGGGAGGAAGAGTATCCTGATCTTTCTGATCGGGTTTCAATTCGGCGGATGGGGCTTTTTCCAGAATGGCTTTTGGAATGATCTCCTCTTTGCGATTAATCCATCGACAGAGTTCAAACACGGCCGTTTTGGTCACATCCGAAATCACCGAAAAACCGCCGGCCATATCACCATAGAGAGTGCAATAACCGCAGGAGAGTTCCGACTTGTTTCCCGTCGACATCAATAACGCACCGCTACTATTGGAGAGGGCCATCAAAAGAGTTCCGCGAATGCGCGGTTGTATATTCTCGTGCGTGAGACTTAAAGAACCCGTCTCGCCCATCGACAACTCGGCCAAATAATCGTGATACATTTTTTCAATCGGAATGAGACGCGTTTCAATGCCGAGACGCTTGGCCAGATCGAAAGAATCATCGATGCTCCCCTGACTGGAATAGGGCGAGGGCATGAGAACACCCAAAACATTTTCGGGTCCGACCGCTTCTGCCGCAATGGCGGCGACCAGTGCAGAATCGATGCCACCCGATAATCCCAGAAGCACCTTTTTGAAACCGCACTTGGCAACATAATCTTTCAAACCGAGCACCAGGGCGTGATAAATATCCTCGCTCTCGCCCGGTAGAATTTTGAGATCCATCGCCTGCATGTTGTTTGTGTCGATTGTGAAAAAATCTTCAGCAAACGGTTTTCCCTCGGCCACCGGCAATCCCTGACGATTGACGACAATGGAGCGCCCGTCAAAAACCAGTTCGTCGTTGCCACCCGTGAGATTGCAATAAACAATCGGCAAATCGTGACGTCTGGCATTTTCATCCAGAAGCTCGCGACGGACTTTTGCTTTGCCAATGCTGAAGGGAGACGCCGAAATATTGATGAGCATTTCTGCCCCCAGCCCCTTCAATCTAGACACCGGATCTTCTGAATAAAGTTTGCGTCCGTTGAAATCATAAGCGCTCCAGATATCCTCACACAACGACAGTCCAAAGGTGACACCATTGAAATGGATAACGTTGTAATCGGTGGCCGAATCAAAATGGCGCGCTTCATCAAAAACATCGTAGAGAGGCAAAAGAGTCTTGTGTTGTTTGAGTTCAATTTTACCGCCGACAGCAAAAACGGCGGTGTTGTAGAGACCGCGACCGGTCGCATTTTCATTTTTGGAGACCATGCCGAAGACACAACCGAAATTGGCATCGGTATGACTGGCTATTTTTTCTGCAAGCACCTCATTCGCCTCGACCATATAAGGACGATCGAGCAGATCCCTCGGAGGATATCCAAAAAGGGTCAGCTCCGGAAAAACAGCGAGACTCGCACCTTGTTCTCTGGCCCATCTCATGCCTTGGAGAATTTTGTCACCGTTGGCTTTGAAATCACCAACCGTGGTGTTTATTTGGCAAATCGCTATCTTCATGGGGGTTGTTAGGGGGAGCGTTTTGTCGCTCCCCCTGACTCT
>JAUSII010000074.1 GCA_030648035.1 Deltaproteobacteria bacterium
GTTTGCAACAGATCTCCGCTGTGCAACAAAATGGGGTCGGTGCCACCATTACCTTCGCTTTTGTTGGAGCCATGTTTATCCTGCGCAACTTTGGACTGCTTTTCTTTGGGATCATTTTCTTCCTCATTTCCAACTTCCTGCGGGTTTGTAGCCGCTTCTTTGGGAGGATAGTTGGATTCTTCCTGATCATCTACAGGTTCTTCCTGCGAGGTTTCGCGATAGGGATCGACACTTCCGACACCACTAAAATTCAAGGTATTTTCCGGATCATCCAACACACTGACAATGCTCATCAAGGCACCATCACCACCCACCCTGCTATTGGTCATATTTGGAGCCAAATCCCACCCCACTATATGAGTCACAACATCTTTCAAACTCAAATCATCGGTCAGTCCTTCATCCAAAAAATTTGTTCCAAAACGAGTGTCGTTCGTATGAAGAGCGATGTCCCCACCACCAAAAACAACTCCAATGGAAGACTCCGTGCCATTGACTCCTGCGCTCAACCCAAATCGGGCATTTTCACCTGTAGCTGTCGGCAAAGCAGTGCTTAAAGAAAAGGCTCCCCATCCGACACTGGCAAATAACGAAGTGTTGTCTTGCAGAGAAGAAGAGAGGCCAAAGTTGACCGGCCCTGCCGAAAGTGAAAACCCAATACGGGAAAGAGAAGCGTCACCACCGCCGAAACTGCCACCGACTCCGACAAAAAATCCCCAAAGCCCGAATATGTCTTTCCCTGTCAGTGGATTGTTTTCGGCATAAGTATAATGATTGGTCCCCTGATAAAGCGGATCACGATTTAAAAAACGCCCCAACAGAGGATCATAATAACGGGCGCCAAAATAATAGAGGCCGGTGGATTGATCATATTGCTTGCCCGCAAATAAAAATGGATTGTGATCGCTACCATTTAGAAAATTGACATTACCGAAAGGATCATAACGAACGGTTTGCACAACATTACCGCCATCATCAGTCACCTTCAAAACATTATCCAGTTCGCTGGCATGGCAGAACTGAATTTCGTCTCCGGAAACATCTGCCAACTTTCGGCTTCCCAGATAGATGTGGAATGTTTTTATTTCGCCATCCCCGTCCAGCTCCATGAGGGGATCCAGTGCCTCACCATAGAGATAATGGGTTTTCTTGCCATCCACCTCCACACTCTCCCGCCGTCCGGCGTAATCGTATTTGTAATCAGATGAAGTATGAAAATTGTTTTTTGCATCATCCACCTTTGCAGACACCAGATGATTACGGTCGTCATAAACAAATATGCGCTTCAAAATCTCACGACCATCTTGTGTTTCAGTTTGCTGGATCAAATTGCCGCGATCATATTGGAGAATTCCGATAATAATTGGTTCGTCTTTTGGTCCAATTTTATAACCGGTGATTCTGCTTGCCTCATCCGCTGTATAATGAATCTCTTTTAGAGAATCTTTATAGAAAATCCGGTTGCCTTCCAGGTCATAGCCATAAACCTGCTCCGAATGGGAGGATGATGCACCGTTACGGTAATATTCGGCTTTTGTAAGACGGTTAAAAGGATCGTATGTATATTTTTCATGGCTTCCGTCCAGATGAGAGACACCCATTTTTCTTCCAAGCGCGTCGTAAACATAGGTTTCCTGCAAAGTATATTTATCGCCTTTTCTTAAGGTGATGGATTTAACACGCCCCGCCAGATCATAAGCATAAGAAGTGATCATGCCGTTCGCATATTTTATTTCGGAAGGCTGATTATTTGCGGCGTATTGAACCGATGCAAGCAACAACCCCGTCTCCGAATCTTTTCTGACTTCTGTCACACGGTTTTCATCATCCCGTTTGTAATAGACAAAGAGGCCGTTCGGATAGACAAGTCGGGTCAGGTTTTTAAAGCCGTCTTTGACCTGATAGAATTTATAGGTTTCGTTCAATGCATCCAGTTTTCGCTCCACCACTTCCACACCGCCACCAGAATTGTATGCAAAGGAGATTTTTCCAGCGGCATCATCCACTTCGGTCAGACGGTTAAACTCTTTTGTTCCGACTGCACCATAACTCATTGCCAGATTATTTTGGGCACCCGAATAGCGAATCTCTTTGAGTAACCCCCCGGCGGCGTAACTCAACGAAGCCTGGATTTCGCTTGTGGAATTGCTTGCAGTGATCCGATCCGCCCTGCCGATTCCGGACGGATCATCAATAATAATTGTGTCCCCACCTGGAAACGTACGGGTGGCAGTGCCTTCCTTATAATCAACTGCATTAAGCAACTGATGCGATGCTGGAGAAGTAATTTTGCTCAAATTACCCTCGGGATCATACTCGTATTTTGTCGTGATTAATGCCGTTCCGCTATCATCCAGCTTTTCAAATTTTCTCAATTGTCCGGCGAGATCATGTGTCAATCTTTGCACAGGTTGGTTGCCAATTCTCACAGTGGTCACCTGAACAGGAATGAAATCCTCAAGTAAAAACGCGTATTGAAATTGTATCGGAGCAAGGCCCGATATATTTTTTTGCGTTACCCTGTCAAAAGCATCATAGGATAAAGCAATGCTCCGCCCATCTGGATAGGCAATGGAAGAGATCTGCCCACCTGAATTATAGGCGTATGCTGTAACCTGATCGCCCCGCTTTTCCTGCACCAACTGGTCCAGCCCGTTGAATGTTTTTTCAATCGTTATGTCCCTGCCTGTGGTGATGTCATGAATGCTGGTGGTGATCATGTTTGAAGCCTGCGGATTGTCATTTTTCACTTCATATTGGTGTTTGACAGAGGCCCCATCGGGATATTTTGTTTCAATCAACGCTCCGATTTTGTTGTAGTTGTGAACGGCTTTGACACCATAAGGATCGGTCTGCGACAGCAACAAACCGGTGGCCTGATCATAGACGTTCTGTGATGTTCCCAATGGAGGGGTCGACTCACTGTAACTGATGCTGAAATTTTTCTCCTCTGCGCTCGGCTCTCCTTCAAAAGCTTTGATCACATTGCCGAAATCATCGTAGCAAAATGCCTGCAATGTTTTTGTGTTTCCCTTGATTTTTCTTGTCACTGCGCGCAACCAAGTCTCTTGCAATATCCGACCGCACAAATCCTCACCGCCATATTCATAAGAAGTTGTAGTGGTGCTTCTTTGCTCACCGGAGACCAGAGTGGTGTCACCCACATAAGCCAATCGGGTCACCACCCCATTGGCATCGGTTTTTGCAATGACTCTCCCCCTGGAATCGTAGTCAGATTGATAAAGGTAAAATACAGGACTGCTCCCAACCTGCATGGTCGCATCTTTAATCCCATCCACGGACAATCCGTCTTCGTTAAAATTCCATTCATAAGATTTTATGATGCTCTGGCCGTTGCCCGTAACCGTATTTCGCTTCAACAAATAGCGATCGCGTATTTTTTCAAAAGCATAGTCTGAAACGGAACCGTTGGCTTCGTAGATCTGCGATTGAATGGTCCTTTTATCGGAGCCGTCCAAAATGGAATTATTTTCAGCAACAGAATAATATTTTTGTCTGAAAACAGACGGAGTCTGCACATCCGGGAATTCGGTTACAATGATGTAACGCCGAAACAATTCCAGATTGGAGATGTCCCCGAACCACTCATAGCGGAGCATTCCCCCCGTCGGATATTCCACCTGCACAAACAGCGCAGGCGTTGTCATGGAATCCCATCCCAGACTTCTCTTTGGGGCAATACAGCCTTCACAAGCCGTTGCAGAGGCAAAATCATATTTATATTTAAGAATATGCGCTTCCGGATCAACAACTTTGCTGATGCGACGCTTCTCGTCGAACTCCACACGCCATTGCCTTGATTGTCCACCCAGCCAGGAGGCTTCCCATGTTTCAGACCCATCCTCATTGACTATTCTGGACATTTTTCTTTGGCTCTGGTCGGTGATGGTTTGATTCTGCCCCCAAGTCGGAACCAAAATATTGGCCTCCAAAAAATGCCCGGCGTCGTCTTCCACTTTTGTCAGATGAAAGCCGTATACTTTCCATCCGATAAGTGAATCTGAACCATGGCAAGTTCCCTTAAATAAACCACCCCACTTTGGACATGACCAGGAGAAATCGGCACGATAGCCCAAACTTCCGCCTCCACTTTTACCAAACCAAAAATCTTTATTGTCCTGATCTCTCAAAACAAGAGTGTTAATATTTTCAATTTCGGAAAGCTCTTGAGGAAATGGAGTCGTAAATTTTCTGCCCGATTTTTCCCAAAGACTCTCTCCGGTCTGAATATTGAATGGCTCTGCGGCACCATCTTTTCTTATTAAAAGAATATAGGCTGAATGCTGGCTTACATTGGGGCTTACATTCACCATTAAAATAACACCCTGATAATCAGCCCACGAAATTTGCCATCCCTCGCCACCCGTCTTGAGAGTGACTTTATTATGGAGACCTCTGTCCGTTTCTGTTGAAGAAGAAGTAACGGAACCCAAGGATCCCAATGAAACCGTGGCATTGTCATAAACAATCCTGTCGACTCTGGGTTGAGTCCGCCTATCAATATGTTTATGGAGAACCGCGTCTTTAAAAAGATTCCCAAACTCTTCGACAAGCGTCTCCGGATTTTGCGAATTAAAACTGCGAATGATTTTAAGATTCATTCCGGCCGCGCCCGGAAGTTGAACATCCTCGTTTTCGAAAAATAGATTGCCATCAGAAATATTGATCGCCTCTGCATTGGACAGGAACTGATACGGTGTCAGGGATTGCAACCCACCTCTGCTAGCCAAAGATTGGGGTGTTTGAGCCCAAACGCTGGATGTCAGGGAGAGAAAAAACACCGAGAAAAAGATACAACAAACCCATCGGGATTGCTTCGCTACGCTCGCAATGACATTTTTACTTACAAATCCCATTGAAACCCTCCCATCAAACGAATTTCCGGCGAGCCGACGGCGTTGGTCAATCCTTTGCCCACGCCAAAGTAGACCGATT
>JAUSII010000081.1 GCA_030648035.1 Deltaproteobacteria bacterium
CCTATCAAACTCCGCAAACTCTGCGAGTTTGCTTCGCGGTCCAGCAAAGCTGGACCTTGACATCTGTTAAATTGCCACGGCAAGGGCTGGCTTTGCCAGTCCGCGCAGCATTGCGGAGTTAGATAGACAGGCCACCTCATACCACTTTTTATTCGCTCCCAGATTTTGACCATATACAATCTCGAACTTCAAATTTTTTAGTTCTAAATGCTACGTGACCAAAATTTTCCGCGTGCTGGTGAAAAAAGAGGTATGAGGGGCGTCTCGGAAGATTTTGTTGGGGTCACTTAAGTGATGCAAAAGCTCTTTGTATGCGGTGAATAATTTTGATTGTTTCGCTGGCGGGGGGGTCGTCGGAGAATTTTTCGAGGAATTTTCTGTAGCGGATGGGTTGGTTCATCTCCCAATAAATCATGGGGATATGCGTGTCGATCACTTCGTGTCCCTCCGTCTGCTGTTGCCAGGTTTCGATCAGCTCTTCGTCTTTGATGTTGGGTCCGCGACCGAGGGCATAGGGGAAGGGGCCGATCCACCAGTCGATATATTTTTTCTCTCGCCATTCCGGTTTTAACGGCGGCTCTTTGGGGGGCGCCAAGGCGGGATCGACCTGATAGGCCAGAGGGATATTGGAATAAAACTGCCAGACCGGCTGGCTGTAGTTGAGGTAGACAAATTCGCCATTTCTCCACAAATTATTCATTTTACTCAAAACCAGGCGCGCCGGTTCGGGATAATTTTTGAAGTAATAATTTTTCATCGCCCACCACTCTTCCTTCAAAACATTTTTTCTGATCGAAAGGTTTTGCGGTGTTTTCACCAGGTCTTTCAACGTTTCAGGTAGTTGTTGCAGAAGGTTGGTCCCCCACAAAAGCACGAAGAGGAATGTCGCCAGCATTCTTTTTTTCTTGAAGACCTCCGCGAGGGTGACGGCCATCAAGAGACAGAAGAGGGGGATCAATTGCAGATTGTAGCGCAAGACATCATAGTTGAGCAGTGCCACGCCGCACCAGGCCGTCACGACGCTGATGAATAACAGAACCAGCGTTTTGTTCTCCAGCAGAGTCCATATTTTCTTCCGCCACCAGTAACCCCACAAAAAAATAAGAAGCAGGGGGCAGATCTGCCGGTTGAAATAAAAAATGTGTGTCCCCAGTTTTGAAAAATATTGGAAGAGGGTCGGCAGGGTTCCCATCATCGTCACTCTTTTTTCAATGGAACCGGCCAAAAAAAAGGGGAGACAGAAAAATGCCAGTGTCAAAACAGAAACCGTCACAAAACGGGGGAGGGCTTTCGGCCATTTTGCGAAAAGAAGAGTGTAGATTCCCAAGCCCGCCAGCACGAGGGCCAGGGTGAAGTAGTTGCAGTGAAAGAGGATGCAGACGCCAATCACAAAAAGAAGTGTCCCGTTTTTTTGCTCCTCCCATTTCTGGTAGCCGAGATACATCAGGGCAGAACCGAAAAAAATGATTGGGAAATATTTGGCCTGTCTCGTGTAGAGCACCACCCACGGATTGGTGACAAACAGAAAAAGGGCAAGTGCTGTCACTGCGTGGCTTCTGGTCCAGCGCCAGAAGAGAAGTCCCAGAGGCCAGATTGAAACGACGCCCAAAAAGGCAAACGGAAAACGTGCGGCCCAGGTGGAGACTCCAAAAATTTTGAAACTGAAGGCTGTCAGATAGAGGGGGAGCCATGGATTAAAAAACCAGAGATAATGGGTGCTGGATTCGGCACCGTTCCACTGGGTGATCAGTTTGCCGTCGATCAATGCTCGCGGCAGTCCCGTTTTCAAAATGGAAAGGGAGAGCAGAGCCTGATCGGCTTCATCCTGCCAGAGATAAAAACGGTCGAGACGAAAAAAAACAAGGAGGGCAAAGAGGCCGCCCAATAAAAGATAAACGGGCCACCATTTTTTAAATGTGTTTTGCATAACTCGCCTGTTTTTTAAACAACCAGCTCAAAACAAAAATGCTGGCGGTGAATACCAGATAGTTATCGTGATAAAACCGCGACAGAAACCAGAAGAGAGAGATGGCAAAAGCGGCACGAAAAAGAAGAACAGCGATGGTGCAATGCTTCTTCAGGGAAATATGGGCCCAGAGAAGGACCAACAAATAGGCGGGTAATTGCAGAAGTCCTGTTTGATGAAATGAAAATGGCGAAATCGGAAAATCCATCCGGATCAGCAGGGCCAGAAGCGAATAGCCGTGAATGGGATAACTGGTGGCCGATTTTCCGGAAGGATAGGCGAAGAGGTCTTCATAGAGACCCTGAAAATCGGAAAAGATAAAGGGGATGAGGATCAACGCCGCCAGAACCATTACAGGAATACTCAAACGTAGAGCCCTTTTTGCATAATCCTTCCAGTAACCAGGGTCAGAAGTTCTTTCCCATGCGTGGTAGAGATAGAGATAGACGAATGGGACAAAAAGCCATGCCGTCTGCTTCATCAGGCAGGCGATGCCCAGCGAGAAGATGCTCAATCCCCATCGCTGGTTCTGCAACAGCTGAAAGGTAAGAAGAAGCCAGAAAAAAACGACAATGTCGTTTCTTCCCTCCAGAAAAAATTTGAGAAACCAGGGATTAATGAAGAGAAGAAAGAGTCCGATGATTTTTGTTTCGATTTCGACGGGCATTCTCCAGAGAAGTGCGATGGAGCCCAAAAGATAAAGGAGCAGACCCCATCTCAAATCAAAACCGGTCCCCAATTTTTGGAGCAACTCATATAGAGGAGCAAATTGGATGAAATAGAGCGGGGGATAGACATAATGATAGAGGGCCGGGTTTTCCATTTTCACCTTCCCGTGTTTGGAGACATGGACTTGAATATGGTCATGCGGTGGTGGAAAAATATTTTTCGGGACATCTTCATGATAGATGTTTCGGCCCTGGGTGAGCAGCTCCAAGGCGTAGTGGGTTTCAAGAAGCCCGTCGTGGGTTCGGTGGACATCACCTCGGGCCGTTTCGGCCACCCTCTGGAACAGGGGGACCAAAATGAAAAGGGTCACTACACTGAAGAGAAAAAATGCGGTTATAATTTTTTGAAAATGCCGATGCATAGGTTGCCAAAGGGCCAGGCCCAATTTTTGGGAGAAATTCTCCTTGCAAGCCGGTTTGAAAAATTGAGCGAAAAGGGGGCCAAAAACGGCGCAATGAAATGGGATGTAGTGATGGTTTCAACCCGAAAGCGATCCCCAAACCACGGCACAATTTTTTTCAATTTGGAGTGGAGGTTGAAGAACGTGAACAGGGTCACATGCTGTTCGTTATATTGCACCGGACTCCATTTATTGAGAAACCACTCCAATATCGGCCAAGAGCTGGAATAGTTGGGGGTGGTGAAGATGAGCGTTCCCCCTTTTTTTAAAACACGGTCAATTTCGTCGAATGTTTTGAGAATTTTGGGTTGGGTGAGATGTTCGATCACCTCAATCATCGTCACCACATCCTGGGAATGATCGGCGACGGGCCATGCCCCCTCCGGCAAAATGGTGAGAAATTTTTTGCCGGGCCCCGCGATATTTTCCCGGGCCCACTCGATTTGCGTGGGAGAAATGTCGAGACCGGTTGCATCCGCAGTCTCATCCAAAAGACTGATGAGACTTCCGGGCCCGCAACCGACATCGAGCAGGGAAAATTTGGGGGGAAGTGTTTTGGGAATGGCGTCGATGACGCGTTGAAATTTTTGAAGGTGCCAGGCTCTCTGCAATGCCGGTCCATGCGACAAAACATCATGATAATAACCGGGACGAATGGTTTCGTAGTCGAAGGGTGTTTGGATTTTGGTTTGCATTATTTTAGAAAGAAGTTTTCTATCACAACTCCTTATGCCGAAAAAGTATATTTTTATTTTCCCTTTTTGTTATTGTACTCGTTGCGTGTCTTCTCCGTGTTCCCTTATCGCAATTTTCTGATCTATCAACCGCCGGTCATCTACTATCTTTAATAAACTCACTTTCAAGATGATTTCCGCAGTGGAAACGACCGATGGCATGTGGTGGATCCATGTGGTGATGCTTCTGCATTTTTTGATTTCTTTAAACATTTTTTTAACATTTATTCATGTTCCATGTCGTAGTCAACCATCAATCGGATCAGCTCTTTGAAGCGTATTTTGGGTTCCCAACCCAGTTTTTCACGGGCTTTGGAAATATCTCCCATCAGCAGATCCACTTCTGTCGGGCGAAAATATTTGGGATCGACCTCGATCAGGGTTTTGCCAGTTTTGCGATCGACCCCTTTTTCATGGATCCCTTCGCCCTGCCATTCCAGTTCGATGCCGACAAAACCGAAGGCGACTTCGCACAGTTCGCGGATGGTGTGGGTCTCTCCCGTGGCGATGACAAAATCATCGGGTTCTTTTTGTTGCAGTATGCGCCACATCGCTTCAACATATTCTTTGGCATAACCCCAGTCGCGCTTTGCCGACAGGTTTCCAATATAGAGTTTGTCCTGCTTCTCTTTGCGGATGCGTGCGGCGGCTCGTGTCACTTTTTTGGTGACAAAGGTTTCTCCACGGCGAGGAGACTCGTGGTTGAACAGAATGCCGTTGCAGGCAAAAAGGTTATACGCTTCGCGGTAATTGATGGTGGTCCAATAGGCAAAAAGTTTTGCACAGGCATAGGGAGATCGCGGACGAAAGGGGGTCTTTTCCGTTTGAGGGCTTTCCGCTACTTTTCCAAAAAGTTCCGAGGAGGAGGCCTGATACATTTTTGTTTTAAGCCCCTCTTCACGAATGGCATCCAGCAGGCGAAGCGTCCCGATGGCATTCGTCTGCGCCGTATTTTCAGGCACCTGAAAAGAGATGTGGACATGGGATTGCGCACCCAGATTATAGATTTCGTCCGGAGCGACGGTCTTCAGAATCTGGTTGAGATTGCTGGAGTCGCTCAAATCACCATAATGCAGTTTAAGTCGTGAAGAGGGCTGTTGCCAATCGAGGTGGTCGATCCTTTTGGTATTGAAACTCGAGGACCTCCGGATGATGCCATGAACCTCGTAACCTTTTTCGAGCAGAAGTTCTGTAAGATAGGAGCCGTCTTGTCCGGTAATGCCGGTGATGAGAGCTTTTTTCATGAAGACGGTGGCCATAGCATGACATTTACAAAAATGGCAACTTGAATGAAGATGGTTTTTATGTTTTCTTGCGTGTGGACATGACCAAAAAAAGAATCTTTTTATACTTGGGCGCCATTATCCTTTTGGCCGTTCTTTTGCGCATACCCTCATTGATTGTGGGTTTTGTTAACATTGATGAAAACGAATATGCCTTGGCAGGCCGCATCATTAACCAGGGGGGCATTCCTTATCGTGATTTTTTGATTTATCAGCCTCCCTTGATCTACTATCTTTACGCCCTCACTTTCAAACTGATTCCAACGTTGGAAATAGTCGATGGCATGTGGTGGGTGCATGCCATGATGCTTTTGATCGTGTCGGCCACCTGCCTCGCCATTTATGCCGTGGGTCGCCGGGTTTTTTCCTCTCCCGTTCCGGCACTTTTCGCCGCTCTTTTTTACGCCGTTTTCTCCACCACTTTTCTGCCGCAGGATATGCTGGCCGCCAACATTGAACTGGTGATGGTTTTGCCAATGACGCTAGCCGTCCTGTTTTTTCTCAAGGAAAAATATGCCATTGCGGGATTGTGGGTGGGGCTCTGTATCCTGACAAAATATCAGGGGGGTATTTTGCTCCCGATATTCGCAGTTTATCTTTTTTATAAACAGCGCTGGCGCGGGTGGAAGGGTTTGATCTCGGTGACGCTCGCAAGCAGTGTGCCGGTGTTCCTCTGGATGCTCTACCTTTACAAACACCAGGCCCTTCCCGATGCCGCCCACTGTTTCAAATATATTTTGTCCTATGCCAAGGGACCGCCGCAGAGTGACGGGCTCTATGTGACGCTCAAGCTGATTCAGCGGACTTTTCTTTTGGCGATAAGCAGTTTCGGCCTCTGGTATTTTGCGTGCAAGGCACTCAAATCTCCATGGAAAGATTACACAGTGTTGTTTGTCTTGTGGGTCTTCTTCGGTTTTATTCCGGTGGTTGCCGGAGGCCGGCTCTATTTTCATTATTATATTATTTTATATCCGCCACTGGCTCTTCTGGCGGGCGACAAGGTGGGAGAGTTTTTTGAACGGGTGAAACAGATGCCGTTTGAAAAAGGGGCCTGGCGTCTGACTCTTTTTATTCTGATGATTTTCATTCCGGTGACCGGTTTTACCGCCTATGCCACTTACAAACCGTTCCGGCCCAAAAGCAAAGATTACTGGATCTATGTGGTCGACTATATTCGGGATCGGAGCAAGCTGACCGATCCGATTTTTGTCTGGGGATATTGCCCGCAGATTTATACCGCTTCCAACCGGCCTCCGGCGAGTCGCTTCATCACCGCCGACTATCTCACCGGCCGTTCGCCCAAAACAGCGGGTCTGGAATATGATCCCAAGACTCTGCAACCCCCTTCCGTCTGGACAAAATTGAAAAACGATTTCATTACACCGCAGAACACGATTGAATATGATACCTCGGACAACATTTTTCCGGGGAGCCTGGATTTGTTGATGGCTGATTTTGCAAAAAGTCCTCCCGAGATGATCGTCGACACCTCTCCCTCCAATTATCGCATGTATGGACGCTATCCTTTGGGCAAATTTCCGGTCCTCAACGATTATGTAGAAAAGAATTATGTTTTTGAGGCGACGATTCGGGGGATGGACATCTACCGGCGAAAAAAAAGTAAAATCGCTACCCCAGCATCCAGCGGATCCCGTTAATTTCGACCTCCGGATAATCTTTTTTGATTTTGGAAACGATGTCTCTCTCCATCATTTTGAGTTCGGTGAGCCAGCTGGAGCTGGAAACTTTGACACACAGAACGGTGCCGCGCCACAGAGTCGGTGTGGCATGCTTTGCAATTTTGGGGCCGACGATCTCGGGCCACTCCGAGAGCAGGGCATATTGTTTTATTTTTGAATCCCACTTGCGACTTCCGGTCAATTTGCCTAGAATATCGGCGATGGAATGAAAGGGGTTTGGCTTTCGCATGACACATAAGGATCTGTCACATCTGTTTTGGGTTGACAACACAAGCTTGCTGGGAATAAATCGCCGCCACTTTAGAAACCGCAACAGAGGGAGGGGTCATGAACAAAAAAGATATCGCCCGCTTTAAAAAGCTTCTGACAGAAAGACGCCAGGTTATTTTGGACATCATCAACAACGTCAAGGAACAGGGTCTGGGATTCAGCGTCGATGACCTTCCTGATGAAATCGACCTGGCCTCTTCCGAGTCCGACCAGTCGATGAATCTTCGCCTGCGTGATCGCGAACGGGTCTTGCTCAAAAAAATCGACAGAACGCTGGAAAAAATGGAAGAGGGGACGTTCGGCGTCTGTGAAACGTGCGGGGAAGAAATTAGCGTCAAGCGTCTGGAGGCCAGGCCCGTCACCGATTTGTGCATTCGCTGTAAAGAGGAGCAGGAGCGGATCGAAAAAGGTTACGCCGACTGACTTTCCCTTTCTTCGAGCCCTGCGGCGAGGGTTGCAATTTTGCCCAGCCACTTGGCGATGGTGAAGAAATCTTCGTGGTCGTTACAATGTAAAACAAGTTCTCCCGGTTTGACCTCTTTGATCTTGTGGAAACACAAGCATTCGAAACGGGCCCCCGGCGCATTCAGCGAAGAG
>JAUSII010000093.1 GCA_030648035.1 Deltaproteobacteria bacterium
TGTAGAGGCGTTTTCTCAATCCATCGATGTATTGTGTTCTTTTCCTGTGGCAGAAAATCCGACGCTGGAAGAATATCTGACGTTGAGAAAGCGCTATTCTGCCGCTCGCAATACGGCGGTGGAGTGGCTGGAGGAATGTGATCGCAATGAGGCGGCACTCAAGCCGACTCTTCTACATCCTTTGGACGATTTGAAAATGCAGATAGCAGGGCTAACCGAGTCCGCTATCGGAGCCAAAGAGGTTTTGCAAAAGATGCAAACGCTTTTGGAAAAAATTTCCAATGAGACACTCATCGCCGGACCCATTTCACTCGACACTCTGGATGAAAAGGCGAAAGCATTTTTGGAATCTGTGTCAGACCGGGTTAAACCGCCGCCATTGGATGCTCCTCCGCCAATGCCCGATCTCCCAACCAATCCGATACGGAACAGGGCCGGAAAAATGCTTGGGATAAATTACCAGCTTGGTGTCTCTGCGGAAGTCAGAACATCAATCAGGGAAGCGTTTGAAGGAACAAGGCTGACGTTGGCCACTTTTCAAACTCCGCAGGGATTTTTTGTGGTAGATCAGATGGAACTTTTTGAAAGATTCTCCCCGTGGATGGGGGAATACAACAAACCGAATCCAACCCTCACTCTCAAACTCATCGATATTTTGGGGCGCCGCTTTATTCTGGAAAGGGACGGTTATATCTTTCGATCGGCGCTGGTCGTTCCTCTCGATTCTCAATCGGCCTATGGGCGGATGTTGCACAATTACGGGCATCTTACGGCTGAAGGGGGAGCTCAGGTTGTCGCCGTTGTCAATAATATCTTTCGCTCTGGACCTTCGCCGAAGGGAACTCTTCTGGATCAAGAGTTGTCGCAATTATTGGCGGCCTTCGATCCGGAAAAAGAAGTCAATGTCTTGGAGTCTGCGGTATTAACGTGGGCGCAGAGCCGGTGGGACATGGCCGTAAATATTCCACAACTCAAATTTTTTGCCGATCTGTTTCCTCCGACGGACCCGGTACAAAATCCCCGCAAATTGACAGTGGCAGAGGCCGACCATATAGCCCAACAGATGCTGGCCGGGGTGGTTCTTTTCGAAGAGATGGGGCTTCCGGTCGGGGAAATTTCTCCGGAGCGTTGGAGTTCCCTGCTCAAACGGCACACCCTTGTTACAGAAAAGGTTACCGATGTCAGCATCAGGATAGCCGGGCTTGTGGCGGATTGTCGGCCGCAATTGGGAAAGCTGTTTGAACATCTGGAAAATCGATCTCCTCAACTGTTACAGCAGATTCTTCGGTATATTCCCCTCCAGCTTGGGGATGCATTGGCAGAAAGAGAGAAGGGAGAAACAATCGACCTGGCCGTTGTAATATATTCTGCCGCCGCCGCCTGCCGACAGTTTGAGGCAGAGATTATCTACTCTGATATCTGGAAACACTATCGCCCTTACGACTGGAGCCAGCAATATTTTGACGCCGGTGCCTTCCTTTATAAGGAGCTCCCAAAAACACCAGACCACTGGGGATTGAGAATCGTCGGCTGGCAACGATTTAAAGGAAAAGCATTTGCGGTGTCGGAGTCTGCAAGAAATGTCATCCTGAGCGGAGCGAAGGATCCCGTCGGAGTAACATCTTTCGAAGCCATCGATCTGGAAACAGGCGAAACCATCACCGTCACCCCCCCAGAAAAAATAACGACAGACCAATTCCGGTGGACCGAGCCCTATGCACAACAGATTCCCAACATCTGGGAAACACTGTCCCAAATTTACGCCGACCCCTCAATGATGGTAGTCGCCAAAATTTACGAAGAGGCCATCTATCTGGCCCGGGGCAGAATAAGCCCCTACCCGTTTTTGGCACGGCAGGTCTATGCCCATCTGTTTGCTCTAAAAGACCCATCCCTATTTAAAGAGATTGGAATCCCGGATGTTCGTGCACGTTTGATAGAGGTCTATCGTCGTTATGCCGCCAAGGCAGACAAACTTGAGCTGGGTGACAAGGCTCCCCTGTCGGCCGCCCGGGAATCGATTGACAAAATAATTCCGCAACCGGCCCCGGATGCCGACGCAGAAGCCTTGCAAAACTACATCTCTCGTCGGCAGACACTGCTGAACCAATATTTTTTCCTCGGCTACGACCGCAGGCTCGATGAAGCCTACGAAAAACTTTATACCGTTGTCATTGCGAGCATTGCTGCGCAATCCCGCGAATCCATTCTCCGCAACTGGCTCGCCTTTCTCGAAGATGCGATCCGCATGCAGGATGTCGGAGGCATGCTCAAAGAAGACGAGGCCAAGGCCAACAGCTACGCCCGCCGTTATCTCAAGGTGGTCCAGCTGTTGGAGACCCATCTGGAAGAAGAGGGTCGTACCGAAGAGGTCGAAGAATTAAGGGAACGGGTTCGATCGTTTGTATTGTCCAAGCTCTCGTTTTTAGAATTTGAGTCTGCCAAATCGATGTTCAAGTGGATCATGGCGAAACCAAGAGTTGTTCCACCATCCCCCCTTATGCCACTGAAAGAATCGGTCGAGGCGCTTCAGCTGGACGAAGGTTATGCCGCATATCTTAAAAGTGTACTGGATGACGGGGTGGCAGCAGTCTTGAAAGATGTTTCCATCAAAGATGTTCGGACCAAAGCTGAAAGAATTCTCAAAATAAACTTTAAACAAAATCTGCGTCCGCTGGCTGGACAGCTGGTGCATGAGATGATGACACTTCGCCGTGCCAACCCGCAACTCTCTTACAGTGCTGTTATGACCCGAATCTTGGCAAAACGATATCCGGGCAGTGAAGCCTTCGGTGCAGCCAATCAAATTATTCCCACTGCGATACAGACCGGTCTCTTGCACACCCCCATTCCCGAAGTGCTGGAGGCCCAAATCGCCGCCGACTTTCCCGACATGTGTCAGGGAAAATTGGTCTACACCGAAGCCGCCCCCGAAACGCGCGATGAAGAATTGCCGGAACAGGGGGGAGTGACTAGTGACCAGAGACTAGTGACTAGTGGCAGGGGAGAGGGTAATCTCGACGCCGTGCTCGCTGGCAAAGCGGTTCCTCCAAAGTTGGCCGAACACTTTGACACGTTGCTATTAGCGGCTATGGCTTGGTATCGCCTTCCTTTGCAGGAAGAGAACATTGCAGACATGTCCCGTGACAAATTCTACGATACGTTGCCGTCGTACCACGACTATATTTTTGAGGCGTTGTCTCAAATTTCTCCTGCACATCATTCAGAACCGCTCGATTATATATATAAAATAATATTGGAAATATCCGGAGAAACCCTTCTTGAAAAATTCCCCCCCAAATCCGAAAAAGAGATGAACATCGCCACCCGTTTTTATCTCGAACTTCTTAAAATATATGAACGCTTCGGTCACGAGTTCCAATTTTTGGAAAAATTTCATCCGACCGAGAAATTCAGTTTGCATTATGCCTCCCTCAAAAAATTTAAAGAGCGGGATGCAGAACAAAAATATTCACCCGAATGGGTCCAGGCTTGGTGGAAGATGGAAAAGCTGTTCCTTCAACCATTACTGGACAGGATAGCAACGGATTGTAAAAAGGAAGTGGATAGATTGGGTGTTCCTTACAAAAACTATGTCGATTTTTTGATGGCAGAGGCAAAAAAGGCCGGATTGAAAGAAAGGGTTTATGAAAGGTTGCTTGTAAGGAGAAATTTTCATCTCACTTATTCAAACCTCCCCCGGGTTTTGGGAGACGGTTTTGCGGCCTTTGACGAACAGTCCGGCGATATCCACAACGGCCGCAAAGCCCAAGAGTTGGATGAGGCCCGCATCCGCCTGATCAAACATCTGGCCCAAAAAGTTTCCGCAGACAAAAAAGCCCCCCATAAAGAATTTTTACTGCAAGAGTTTCCCGAATTGGGGTGGATAACTCCCTCTCCCCTTGTGGGAGAGGGCAGGGGAGAGGGGTCTGACTACGATGCTATTCTGACAGAGGCGGCAAAAAAAGTCATGGCATTGGATGATGCCTCGGGTTTTGTTTCTAAAAAACCGGTGGGGGCAGAATTATTTATTCGGATGATCTCGGAAAACATCGAGCCGTCCTTTGAGGCGCTACGGAAAATTCCGCCGACCCACCAGTCTAAAGCCTTCCAACATACCATAACAGGCATGTCCAACATGGCCGAAATTTTTGTGCAAAGATTGAAAACATTTTCTCCGGCGCAGAAAAAAAACGGTGAACAATTCATTTTGAAATTTCTCTGGGCCTGCGACAAATTTGGCTATGAGCCGGATGCGGCCAAACTGGGGCCATTTAAGGAGTGGTTCGAGGAATTGAAAAAAGGAAAGGCCGCGACCAGCGATGCGCAAAGAGAAGCTTCCGCCAATCGGTTGCAAGAGTTGCTGGAGACAGCCGGGATGATAGAGCATTACGGCAATGGAGTAATCCATGAGAACTATTTGCCCTTTGCCCGGGACGAAGAAATCAAGTTGGGACTTTCCCCAAAGAAAATGTTGGGAGCAAAATTTCATCATCATGAAGGGGTAATCCGGAGAATGAATCCCTATCTTCCGACAATGACAGCGCGAGTCACATCTTATAAACTCGCAAAACATAACACCAGATTTGCCGTCACGTTCAAAGAATATAACGACCGGATTGAAGAGGTCTATCCCCTTCTCCTAAATCATTTCAAAAATGGAATCTCACAAGCAAATCAGAAAAAATTCGCCGCCGATCTGGCCATCGATTTTCCGGAGCTGGTTTGGTCGAAACTAATTTCATCACCCTTTTTGGAAGAGGTGGCTCCCGATTACGACGCTATTTTGGGGTCGGCTTTGGAAAAAGTAAAAGATTTGGCCCTATCGGCGCAGCATTTGAAAGACGAAGATCTTTTGATGAAAAACGTTCTTCTGACCGTGGATATTTTATTTGAAGCACTGCAAAAAATTCCGCCGTCTCATCAATCGACGATGAGGGAAAAGGTCTTAGACATGCTGGACACGTTTGCCAAGACGCTTGCCATGAAAGAAGGGGATAAAAATCGGTTGAATCAGTTTTCTTTGCGTCTGTTGTGGGCCTACGACCGATTCGGGTTTGAGTTTGACGCTCTCAATGCAGGCCCGTTGGCCGGTGTTTACAATGATTTGAAAAAGGCGAAAGCATCACAGCCCTTTTCAAAGGAATATGAAAATCATCTTTCTGACATGGTTGAAAAACTTCATGCGATGCAGCTGGGTATTGATGAGGATTTACCCAGCAATAAGCCTTTTTTGAACTTTATTGGCCGATTTGCGAAAAATTTGTTTGATGCCAAGGATTTGCGTGGAGGGTCTGTAGATACGTTGGTGCAATTGGTGGGCTCCGTTGTGGGAGAGGGAAAAATGCGTGCATTTATGAATTATTGGCCCGACACCTTGTGCCGCTGGATTTCTCTGCTTAATATTACAGCCTTTGAAAAGATGACACCCCCCGTTAAGCGGGAAATTGTTGAAAGTTATATGTTTATGAGAAACGCTTTGCTTCGCAAAATTATAGCCGATGCCACCGCGGATGAGAGGGCACAGTTTGAAAAGGAATTAGACTTCTGTTTTCCTGAACTGGTTTGGGCGGATGTGTTTGCCACGAACAGCGGGATAATTCCCTCTCCCCTCGAGGGAGAGGGTGTCCGAAGGACGGGAGAGGGGTCTTACGACCACCTGCTCGATGCCCTCGCAACGCAGCTGATGCCGATGTCAACGGATATGAAAAAACACATGAGCCGTGGGGGTTCCAACGATGATTTCTATCGCTGGATGAAGGATGTGGATCTGTACTTCGATTGTTTCAAACAAATCCCCGCCGGTTATCGATCAGCAAAACTGAATGAGGTAATGTTTGAGTCTCTGGACCACTTTGGGTACATGTTGGCCGACGGTTATAGCGAATATTCCAACACTCGGAGAAAAGAGATCAACCGTTTTTTTCTCAAACTTCTCTGGGCTTGCGACCGGTTTAGTATGGAGCTTGAAGAGCTTCCTGCACAGAAAAAGAAATGGCCGTTAGCCAGAGCTTACGCCGCATGGGTGGTGATGAAAAACGAGGAGCGTTTCAGTTCAAAATGGATGGAGCGGGCAAACTTTTTTGCGGAGGAGTTGGCCAAAAGCGGCATGCTCCCTTTTCTTTTTATGCAGAATGGAGGTTGGGCCACCAACGTTGAACCTTTGGGCGACGGGGCTCCAACAAAAAAAGAGGATTTTGCAGGGTATATTAGATGGCTTCATTCTAAAGTGGCGGAGGGGAGTCCATCCGGCGATTTTCTTTTAAAGAGTTCACCATCCAGAGTTTTTCGCCGTGCAGAGCCCTTTGTTCCGGAAAGTTTTCTCGAATTTTTGCATGCCCGAAAAATTGGACCTCAAAATGTTCCGGCGTATCGGGCATGGCGTTCGGCATTTGTGGCGGATCTGCAAAGAGGCATGTCTGACGAGGAAATATTCACATATCAGCACGATCTGACCATCGATTTTCCGGAGTGGAAGGAGAAGATGGACCAGGGATTAGTGACTAGTGACCGGGGAGAGGGGACTCTGGAAACCCGGCCGCAGGACAAGCGTCTGTTGGATGCCCAAGGGGTATCGATAGCACGGTTGAGAAAACTAGAGAGTGACGGAACCCCCCCACAAAGCGGCGTGATGGGCAAAATTTTGGCACTGCGCCGCGAAACACCGCCTGATGTTGTGAAAATTTGGGGGGCTCTGGAGCCTGCTTTTCAGGCCCTGTGGGCGATCGATCCAAAATATCATTCCATACAGCAGGAAGAGGCTCTGCATCTCATCGATCAACAGGCGCAAAAAATACTAAAGCATTATGAACGTTATGAAGGGGATGCCAAAAAAGCGGCAAACGAATTGATTCTCCGTCTGCTCTGGGCTTATGACAAGTTCGGTTACAATTTTGAATCGGCAAAAGCGGCGCCGGTGCGGGAATTTTTTGCCCATGCAAAACAGGTGAAGGGGGCCGTTCCCCATTTGAAACGTTGGTATGAACATTGCAACTCGTTTGAAAACATTTTAGGAAAAGCCGGAATTATTTTGGAAGCGGGCCACGCTGTCGACAAGGGGAGAATAGATCCAAAGGATCTTTTTGAATGGATTAACAGGATGGTGAAGAGATTGTCTCTCACACCTATTTCAGTAGAACGGATGGTGGCTTTTGGGGCTATTGCGTCAAGTCAAAATTATTATCCTTTGTCACTCCTCTCTTTTTCTCCCGCCTGGCTGCTGACTTTCGAAGGACTGGAAGAAAGAGAGCCAACTTATGAGATTGGTCATGCCAGATGGCAGGAAGCCGATCAGGCCCGTGAGGCGATACTGAAATGTTTAAGAGAGGACGGTTTGCCGAATTTATCAAAAGAGGCGATGCAATATTTGGCTTTTGTTTTTCCCGAACTGGTTTGGGAAGGAAAGTTGGAAGCAACTTTTTTGGATGGAGGACGATAACATATTGTCATTGCGAGGCCCCGAAGGGGCCGTGGCAATCCCGTGAATCATCGGGATTGCTTCGTCGCTCACGCTCCTCGCAATGACAAATTCTTATGAGAATAATGATCAACATGTTGATGCCGGGTGTGGTGGATGCAAATGTCATTGCGAGCTCCGCCGAAGGCGTGGGCGAAGCAATCTCCACAACATATGGGGATTGCTTCGTCGCTGACGCTCCTCGCAATGACATACGGGTTTTCGTCCACCCAATGGCCTCCGGACTTTTGCGTCCTCCCCAAGTCAGAAAAAAATCGCCCGACACGACCACGCCCCGCCCCTATCAGACCGAAGGGGCGGCCGCTGTTGTCCGCTCCATATTGAAGGACGGTGAGATGCGCCACCTGGTCGTCATGCCGACCGGCACCGGCAAAACAATGGTGATGGTGCAGACCATGCATCATCTCTGGCGCAGTAAGCCTTATCAAAAAGCCGTTTTGATCGTCGTTGTTCCGAATAAAGAGATTGCCGATCAGGATGCGAACACCTTCCGCAGAGTTTTCGGCGACAAAATAAAAGTTTCTGAAATAATGGGCGGCACCGAAAAAGATTTTGACGCCGATGTCATCGTCATAACCATCCAGTCGGCCATGAACTCCGACAATATGGTGGAGCTCCACAAACAGATTCGCGGCCGCAAGGTGGTGCTGATGAATGATGAGGCCCATCATTATGTCCACACCAACAGTTGGGGTCACAGCCTCTTTGGTTCGCTCGGTATTTTTGATGAAGAGGGTCACTACAACAAAAATAACGATATCGTGATGATCGGGTTGACGGCCACGACCGACCGGACCGACGGCGCTCTTCTCTCCACCGTTTATGGCTTTGGCAAAAACGGGCGCCCCAACTTGCGCGTCTATCGTCCGCTTTCGTGGTTCATTCGCAATGGCTGGCTGGTCAAGCCGAGAGGTATTTTGGTGGAGACCTCCATCAAAGATCTCGACAAAATAAAAAGAGCCGATGGGACGTATGAGCCCTCTGCCCTTTCGCGCAAAATGCGTGCCATGCAAACTGTAAAAGCCACGGTAGATGCCTATCTGCGCCATGCCCTGATTGTCGGAACAAAAAAACTCAAGAAGGGTTACATTTATTGTGTCGACATTGAACATGCCAAGGTGGTGGCCGAAGCTCTCCAAAAAGAAATCACGCGGCAGGGA
The DNA here is from genome assembly GCA_030648035.1 of Deltaproteobacteria bacterium. Lineage (GTDB taxonomy): Bacteria > UBA10199 > UBA10199 > SPLOWO2-01-44-7 > SPLOWO2-01-44-7 > JAUSII01. The sequence continues at coordinate 8,638 of JAUSII010000093.1, forward strand.
TTGGAAGGAGAAATTGCCAGCATTTATTGCGGATTGGATGAAGAAGAGGGAGATCGGAGCCGCGACGAGGTGATGGCCGCCTCCAAGTTGGGCAAGATTCGGGCGCTGACCAATGTGCGCATTCTGACCGAAGGGGTCGATGATCCGGAGATTGAAGTACTTGTGATCGCACGCCCGACCACGTCGCGCCTTTTGTATGAGCAGATGATCGGCCGAGCTTTAAGACCGTGGGACAAAAATAATCCGAAAGACCGTTCGAAAAAATCGGTTGCGACCATTGTCGATCTCACTTCCAACATTGCCGAACACAATATCGATCTCGATCGCATCACAATCCATTCCCTGTTTGGAGCCGAAGAAGAGCCCGAAGAGGTTTATGAATGGGGTGCAGAGGATGAAGAGGGGCGCCCGATTGCGGTGCCGACCTCACCCCAGCCGCAAGCCAGAACGCTGGGCGACCGCGAAGTGGAGCTGATCCGCCTGGGCCGCAGTTTTGGTCCCTATCTTGCGATGCTCATCTACGACCATTGGGATCGCAAAACGGAAATCCCCGGTGTGGTGGCCTACAAAGCGCAGATCAGTGTGTCGCTGTTGATTCGCTATATGAGCGGGGCGGAAATTCCGCGCAGAAAATCGCAGGTCGAGGAATTGTGTGCTTCGCTGGAGTTTGGGGCGGATGAGAAAAAAGGATTGGTGCGGCTTTGGGCCAACGACATGGCCGACAAAGAGAGATTGGAAGCCACCTCCGGGCCGGAGGGGACTTTTTCTCCCGGCGCTTCCATGAATCGGTCGGGGATATTGCCGCCAGAATTAATTGAAATGATCGATGCGTTTGAGCTCGACGGAAAAATTCCCAATGCAAAAGCCTTTGCGGAACAATTAAAATCGGCCGGATTTTTGAGAGAGGCGCATGCAGTTGCAACCGGAGGCCGTTTTGAGGGAGGTCTCAATACGGCGATGAAGAACGCCATCCGTGAAATTCGCAAACGTAATTTGCTACCCGCGCGAAAAATGTTGCCGGAGCGGGCCGCTGCAGTGATGCGTGCGGACATTGCTGTGAAACCAATTTTTTCCCAACCCAAATGGTCCGACTACGGCATCCCGGGCCCGCGCGAGGGAGCGTCGCTTGATGCACAGGCAGAGCTCGCCTGGTTTGTCCGGTTTTTGTGTCTGGCCGAGCATGGCGATCGCTGGACCGATGCCTCCGCCCAATCGGGGCTCGATGCGGTCACATTGGGTCGCATCAGCCGTGGGCAATGGCGCGAAAATATTCCAGGGGCAAGGTTGATAAAAATTCGCAACGCCCTGCTTTTCTGGGCCGGCACCGCCGATGAAAAATTTGGAACCCTAATGATGCATCTCTTCGATAATTTTATGAACCACCGTCTCGGTTGGGGGATGCCTTCGGGAGAAAAGGAATGGCAGAAAAATCTCCAGACAGCCTGCCGCTCTTGGCTCATCACCCAATTCGGTGGATTGCCGCCGGAAAATTTACAGCATCGCTATCAATCCATCGTGAATGTGGCGAGCGGCCAGATCGACTGGGCCAAGGCCAAAGAGCAACCTGACTTTAGGCAGGTGCTGGAATATATTTCCGAGACAGTGAAGCATTCTGCACTATTCATTTAAAAACAAATCGTGTAAAAGGCGCCTCTAACCAAGGAGGAGTCATGAAAAAAATTATGGTGTTGTGCGCAGTTGTCGCCGCGTTCTTTGCGGTGTCTGTAGGAGAAGCTTCAGCCTGTCCCAAAACCGGCGATCAACCCTGCCCCTTTATGGCGATGGAACATGCCAAAGAGCTGGGGTTGACCGGCAAACAGAAGTCGCAATTGAAAGGCATCCAGAAAAGTTTCAAAGCCGACATGCAGGCCCTGGGCACAAAATATGGCGATCAGACCAGTGCGGTTTTGACCGACGCCCAGAAAGTGAAATATAACAGCATACAAATGCCGTGCGATAAAGGTTCCGGCGGTTGCTGTGGCGATGCCAAGCACAAGGGACATAAAAAAGGCGATAAAGACGCGAATTCCTGCCAGGAAAAGAAATAGTTTTGTCTTGATAAGTCCTGAACCCCCTGTTCCCCATCGGAGCAGGGGGTTTTATTATGTGTGTCATTGCGAGCGTAGCGAAGCAATC
>JAUSII010000111.1 GCA_030648035.1 Deltaproteobacteria bacterium
TCTTAAATTTGGGTCGGACCCAATTTTAGAGCTCGCCTCTCAGACATTTTATTTTTTTATCCCGGCCGATAAATTGTCTTCCGAGACGCCCCTCATACCTCTTTTTTCGCCGGCACGTTGAAAATTTTGACCATACATATCGACTTCAGACGGAAAAATTTTAATTCGTAGTGGCGGTGCGATTTTTGAGTGGGAAATTTGGTGCGCAACGACTGCGCAGGCCCGCCAATCCCCTCGGGGGATTTTATACTTGGCGGGCCGAGGAACTAACGGAGCTTGGGGGCCTCCCCAAGCGTAGTGGGGAGTTGCGCACCAAATTTCCCACTCAAAAATCGGAGTGATCGAAGCAAGGCTACAGCATTGACAATGCGGGTAACAATAGATAGGACTGGCCGGCAAGGAGGCTTTATGTCCAATCGTTGCGACCCGGCGGTCCGGTTTGATGCTACAGGAAAATTCAATGTCAATTCACTTCCCGAAGAACAGAGAGCTTATGCACAAAAAATAATCGATCTGGTTATTTCACCCGATGCCCACTGGAATACTTCCGTGATCAATCCGGCGGAAGAAGTGGCCGCCGCACGAAAGTTGGAAGATCAACTCGCCGGTTACACCTGCGACGCTATCCGCAAAGATCTGGATCAACAGAAATATCGAAACATAGGATTCAAATGTCCCAGAATTTTTGCGGGGGTCCAATCCCAGGTTGTCGCAGATTTGGAAGAGACGCTCGAAGGGAACTTTGTAAAAAAAGATTCGGAGCTGTTCGCCATTCTGCACCACGCGGGTCCCAACAGATTTTTTGAACGGGAAAATGGTTACGGACTTCTTTACGTCCAACAGTTGACTGTTTTAATCGATGAGGTCGAAGCGATATTAAGAGATCTCAAAACCTGCGATTCTGACTTTGCCAAAGCGGCAGAATCTGTTTTTCAAGATCAAAAATTCAACATAATAAGCCAACTGCAAAATTTTTCCGGTCCCGACACGGTGATGTTTGTCCACAAAATCCAGCCCGGAGATGATATTGGATATGCACCGAAGCAACCAAAAGTAGGATCTTTTACTGCACGCCTCGGCTCCTCATTTGACAAACCGTTCTGGCCCAATCGTGATCTCCAGAAAATTGAAAGAAGAAATGGAGAAGCCTGGAGCGACGCCATTTTGCCGCTGAAAAATCTGGCCGACAAACTGGGCGTTCCGGTCCGCTGTATCTGGGTGATTGATTAAATTTCTCGTCGTGCAAGATTTTTACATCAGTGTCGAATGAACAATGAAATCGGCGGAGGCTTTGTTGCAGGCGATGGGGATGTTGTAGACGACGGCAATTCTTAACAGCGCTTTTACGTCGACATCGTGCGGGTGCGGTGACAAAGGGTCCCAGAAAAAAATCACCATATCGATTTCTCCATTCACAATACCGGCGCCGACCTGCTGATCTCCGCCCATCGGACCGCTTTTGAAACAGGTGATTTTAAGACCGAGCTCTGTCTGCAAAACTTTGCCGGTATTCCCCGTGGCATAAAGCTCATGTTTGGATAAAACGGTCGTGTGCGTTTTGACCCAATTGGCCATCTCCGTTTTTTTATTGTCGTGGGCAATCAATGCGATTTTTTTCTGCATAAAAAATTTATAAAGCATCGCTTGGCAAAGTCAAGCCAAGGGCCTTAAAGCATTTTGACTCCCATCTCGAAGCATGATTAGAGTCGGGTCATGGCCCTCTTCTTGCCCCCTGTTTTTGTGGCTCCTCCGTCGATGCCACTGCTTCTGCCCGATTCATGGATAGCCCCCGGTTTTTCATCGACGCGTTTTTTGCTCCCTGCAATCGAAGCCCCTGTTAAACTTTTCAGACTGCCCGGCACTCCCCTTCAAAATGTTTTCAGAGTCCCGGGAATATTCAGGGAACCTCGACAAGCCCCTGCCAAGGCGCCCGCTGAGGCAATCTCGGTAAAAAATAAAAGAGAAGCGGCGCTGAAGGATTATCAAAATGCAAAACCGTCGGCACGGTTCGTCATCGGACAAATCTTGAGGCGCACGGATAATATGGGAGATGAAGAAGATTTTGAAAATTTTGCAGGGCGTGTGGCCAGCGCCAGCAAACAATTTTTAAAAAAGAACGGGGTTCTGTTTGACGATGTTGTTTCTCTGGCCACAAAACTTCTCCAATATCAGGTTACAACAAACGATTTAAGAATCGAAACACCTCCCAAAAGGCCACCCACTCCAAGCGGTCGGGAAAGACTCATTTCAGTCACTGAATTAAGAGCGAGAAGAGCCAGAGAGCAAGCCGAAGAAGAGGCTGTTGCAGAGGCCACTACAGCGGCCCTTGCTCCTGCTCCGCCAAAACCAAAGCGAGTGACAAAACCAAAACCGGTTTCCAATTCTGCTTCACTCACCCTGCGAGAAAAAAAATTCAGAGAACGCATGGAGGCATTGCGCCAACAGATCGATTCTCCGCCCAAAGAGAGACCTTTTTTGAAAGGCGCTTTAATGGTCTATGACGCACGCCAAGCTCTGGGAATCAGCCGTACAGAGGCCGCCAAGCGTCTCGACATTTCCAAAGACATGCTGAATATTATTGAAGCGGGGAAAGCCTGTGTCCCCACGGATCGTATCAATGATTTTGGAGACATCTTAAAAGTGGATCCAAAAAATCTTACCGATGCGTATGAAATTGTTCGAGAGAGAAAATCAGGAAGAGATGTGACAAGACCCTACGCCAAACTCGGTGCCAAATTGGAAGCATGCCAGGCCGCCAGAGGTTTGAGTTTTGAAGAGACGGCCACAGCATTGGGAATGTCTCCACAGTCCTATGCCGAAATCCGCGGCGGTGTTC
>JAUSII010000135.1 GCA_030648035.1 Deltaproteobacteria bacterium
GGTGAGGGTTCGCCTCTCGTCGATGATTTGTTCACCCTCCTGCCAGCTTCCGAAAGAAGAGCCGTGGCATCAGCACTTTTATTCAACGAAGCGGCTCGTCTGACGCATTTCAATCACGGCGGTCATTTTGTGGGCAAATTGAAACGGCGTGTAGAAACTTTTGCGCCGAGTTATGAACCGGATCATTTCAGTGATTTGGTGGAGTCGATTCAACCCTTTCCAATTTCTTTGACCGCGAATGATAATCAGATAGCCGAATTAAGAGGCTGCGCAATGTGGGCCAACGGCTTTTTTAGAAGGACGCGCGGGGATCTGCCCGATTTGCGCGAAGCCGTTCATGCCCATCCCTCTCCAGAAAATATCCGGTTGATTGAGCAATATATAAAAATGGCTCACGGACGTCTTAAAAAAACGAGGTCCTCGTTTAAAAAGGATGATATTCGGGAACGTATCGTCTATCTGGAAAAAGCTCTTCAGCTTGCAAAAACAATCTATGAATCCGAATTTGACGCCGAACCCCACAAAAAATTATTGAGCGAGCAGGTCGGCAAGCAGTTGGTCTGGCCGGTTGTGGAAACGCCATCGCCAAAACCTTGGTATACAAAAGGGCCTGTCGGAAAAATTCGGGGCATTTTTGTGCGACAGCTTCCTCCCCCTGATCCGCGCCCCAAGCAACTTCACGATTTGTTCCATCTGGCCGCGTCACTGGGGAATTTTGTTCGGGAAACAGCAGTGATTGGGCCGGAAGATTATGTTGTCCTTGCCCAACTCGCAGTCTCTCTTCAACGGGCCGCCTTTGCCCAGTGTGCCTATGATTCCAAAGAGGCGGGCCAGCCGATTCAGGCGTTGAAAATCGCCACACTCATCACCACCCTCTACGCCAGCGGCTACGGAGACAAAGGTTGGCTGGAGGTGGCCCAGAGGTTTTTGAATATGGAAAAAAGTCGTGGGCGATTTGCGACGCCGGAGAGTCGCCAGTTTGAGATGCAGGCAAATCTGGTGCTGGTGGCCGAAATGATCCGGCAGGTGCAGGAGAGTATGCACGAACATTTTGATCCGCTCGTCAAAGAATATGGAGACATGCGCGGGATGACGGAAGAAGAAAAACAAAATTTCACCGCCAACCAGCTCCGCTCCGGGGCGGTGTTTCAGCTGGCCCGGTATGTGGAGGAATTTGGCGTTCGCGTTCCCAATCCGCAGGTGGCCCAAACGATTCTCGGTGTTCTCGCAGGGTCTCATTCACCCGCCAATTTCAAACCCCATTTTTTCGGTGAAGAGGGTTTTCCTTCCGACCCTCGCGATGTTGGCGGCAAGGGAATGGGTTTGGATGACATGATGCGACTGGGGCTTCCGGTGCCGCCCGGTTTTGTTTTGCCTCCTCTTAGAGTGGAGGTGATGTTGTCAGATTCGCAAAAGCAATTAATCCTGACTGCACTGGATCAGCTGGAAATCATGGCTGGGAAAAAATTGGGTGATCCATGCGGATGGTCCGAGGCCGGAGAGACCTGTGACGATAGAGGTTTAAAAGTCTATGTGCGCGGCGGTTCCGCCGTCAGCATGCCGGGCCAATTGCTCACACTTCCCGATGTGGGCACGAAGGAAGCGGTGTTGGAGGCCATTCAAAGAGTTTATTTGAGTTGGCATGATCCAAAGGCCGGACGATATCGTTTTCAAAACGGCATCCCATCTGATTGGGGAACGGCGGTGAGTGTGATGGTGAAAGTGGACGGCGAAAAAGAGGGGGAGAGCGGTGCCGGAATTTTCAGTGGAAAAGATTACGTCTTTGAAAAACAGGCGAAGGGATTGAGACTGGTCTCCGGACAGTCGGAGGGAAAAGAAAAATTGCCCGCAAATTTGGAAGCGGAATTAAGGGGATATATCACCGTGCTGGAGAATTATTACGGTCATCCGGTGGAGGTGGAGTTTACGGTGGAGTCTGGAAAATTGTGGCTGTTGCAGGTGCGCCGTGCACACATGGAACGCGAAGAGGAAATTCGCTGGTATGCGGCGCAGGTGCGCGATAAAAAATTAAGCCGCGAAGAAGCCGTTGCCGATTTGGGAGGTGTTGCGGCGCTGGAAAAATCGAAGAGAGTTATTCGCGTGAAAAATAATGGCACTGCTCCCATTTGGAGTGGACCGCCGGGAATTGGAAAACCGGTTCACGGCACATTGGCCTTTGGTGCAGACGAAGTGGCACAAATTCAGGCCGCAGGTGGTCGGGCGGTTTTTGTCGCCGTGGATGCCGATGCCAGAGAGAGTGCTGCCCTCGCCATTCTGGCCGGTGCCGTGCTGGTGAGCGGTGGAAATATGCTGTCGCACTTGAGTGCCGTGGCCAGACAGCAGGGTTTATCGATGCTGTTGGTGCCGGAGCCGGTTGGAAATGCCGGTGACGTGGTGACTCTCGACCCGGCGAATGGAAGAATTTATGCGGGAGAGATGCCGATTGAATCGGGAGAATCTTCTGCGCTTCGCGACATTGAATCTTTGTTGGCTACAGATCAACCTGCTCGCTAATTTCAAAACCCTTTTCGGTCGCCTTGATCCTCGCCGCGCCGACATGCGGGCAATGTTCAAAAATTAGAATCCAGTTTTCTTGTGCCGCCTGGACCAGAATCTCTTTTTTCTCTTTCATCGTCGTCATCGGAAGAATGTCGTAGGCCATGACCCATGGAATGCCCAGATGGACCGAGGTGGGGATCACATCGCCGCAGAAAAATAATTTTGTTTTTCCGTCATCGATCAGCGGCAATTGAATCCCCTGTGTGTGACCATAAAAAAGCCGCATCTGGATGCCGGGCAAAATCTCCTTTTTGCCTTCGACAATTTTCAAGACTCCCGCGGCCATCAGAGGTTCCCAATCTTCCTTTATATAACTGGCCCGATCTTTTTCGGTGGGGGCTTTGGCCCAGTCAAAATTTTCTCTTCCTATATAATAGGTGGCGTTTGGAAAAGTGGGGACCAATTTGCCGCCCGCCTCTTTATAAGTGGAACCCCCGGCGTGATCGAAATGAAGATGAGTGAGAATGACGTCTGTGATTTTGTCGGGGGTCAGGTTGTGTGCCGCCAGGGCTTTGTCGAGTGTGTAACGGGAATAGTCGAGGCGATAGATATCGCACATCTTCTCATCCCATTTTGTCCCCATGCCGCAATCGATGAGAATATTTTTTCCATCCCCGATCAGCAGAAGACAACGCAGTCGCATGTCGATCCGGTTTTTGTCGTCCACCGGAATGCGCCTGCTCCACAATGTTTTGGGAACCACGCCGAACATGGCGCCGCCGTCGAGGGCAAACTCGCCGGTTTCAATCGTGTGAATTTCGTAGGAGCCAATGTGCATGGGATTTCAGTTCCTTCCAAAATGTCGTCTTGGGTGTGGCTAACATATAATTATCAAAATTAACAGAAATCGGTTCGGGCGGTTTGCTGTTTTTGTAATGGGGAGTGCCGGGAAGGGGACAAATGGCTTTATGTCTGACACACAAACCTCTGGACATGTTTTTCTCCTTATTTGTTTGAGGGGACGACCCGCAATTTGGTGGGGAGCATCTCTTTAAGGCAGACTGTTTCGCAGACCGTGCAACTTTTTAATCCGGGGCAGGCGGCGCTGTTGCTAAGCTGAAAAAATTTATCCAACACTTTTTTGACCTGTGGATCTTGTGAAGACATGAATTGAATAAAGGTCAAAAGATTGGCCCCAGTCTCCGAGCTGATGAGATGTTCAATTTTGCAGGTGTCGACTTCGGCCTGATAGGGATCGACCTTGAGAATATCTTGGAAAAAGCGTTTGAGGACTACTTTTTTGCCGATAATTTCTTTGGCGACTTGCTGTCCTTTGGGTGTGAGCTTGAGAAATTTGTTGGCATCTTCTTTCAGATAACCTTTTTCAATCAGCGCGTGCAATCCCATCGATGCACTCGATCTCGCGATCCCCAATTTTTTGGCGATGTCGGCAGAGCGCACGTAGCCTTGATCTCCGAGGATGTCGTGCACGGCAACCAGGTAATGTGCGGCGCTGTGTGTGAGTTGATTGGCTTCGAATTCTTTCCAGACTTCCATGATGTTAGCCCATACTAACATCCATCAGCCATGTCAAACTCAAACTGCAGAACGTATCCGCTTCTTTCTGTTGGGACCTAAATTAAGTGATATAAAATATGTGGTTAGGGCTATGTTGAAATATTTACTTCTAAGGTTGACTTTAATTGCTTAATTTATCACCTGTTTTTCTTCCTTAAAAATCTATCCTTGAAAGTGAAAAAAATGCCTTTTTTCAAGCAGTTACACCCTAATTCTTCTTGACGGCCCTCTAGAAGTGGTTTAACGTTCCAAAAAGTGGGGAATGGTGGGGAAATAACAGCAAGCAACTGAAATTACTATGTTTAGAGGACGATACGAATATGGAGTGGATGGCAAGGGTCGCTTGGCGATTCCTGCCAAATTTCGCGAGATTTTGACCGCTCAATTCGATGAGCGGCTGATCATCACCACGTTCGATCAGTGTCTCTGGGCCTATCCCGTTCCCGTCTGGCAGGAGTTTGAAAGGAAGGTCGCCCTGTTGCCGCAGTTCATGGAAGAGGTCAAATCTTTGCAGAGAGTTTTTTGCGCCGCGGCCACCGAATGTCCACTCGACAAACAGGGGAGAATTCTTCTACCGGCAACGCTTCGCGATTATGCCGGCATCCAGAAAGAATCAGTTCTGGTGGGGATGACCCAGCGCATCGAAATCTGGTCCAAAGATCGTTGGGGTAAAATTTTCGCCGAATCACAAAAGAAACTCGAATCAATGCAGGAAAAATTGGCGGAACTGGGATTGTAAAACTGTTTAGGAAGCCGATGGGGGTTGTCAGGGAGGAGCGTCAAGGCGCTCCCCCTGACTTTAGTGAGGATCTGGCTTTGCCAGTCCGAGCGAATGGACGAGTTGGGATTATAACTTGGAGGTCGCATGTTCGAATTCAAAAATTACAACGACATTGTGGTGATGGAAGTGGAAGGCGAATTGAGGTTGGGAAATGTGCGCCAGTTTGATTCCCTTTTGAGCCAGGCGATGTTGCAAAACGCCGGAAGGGTGGTTGTCGATCTCTCCCAACTTTCACATATCGATTACAAATTGGTGCCGCATCTGGTGGACAGGGTGATTGAAATCCAGTGCCAGGGTGGAGAAATTAAATTGGCCGGTGGCAACCATTATGTCGCAAATATTTTAAAGGCGATGGGATTTGATGAAGAACTCTATCCTTCGGTGGAAGATGCCGTCATCAGTTTCCAACCCCACTCCGAGGAAGAATGGCAGTGACAGAGACAGCGCATCAGCCGGTGATGGTCAAAGAGGTTCTCGATTTTCTGGCGCCGGTAAAGGGTGGGGTCTATGTTGATGCAACGCTCGGTGCGGCTGGACATTCTCTCGCGGTGTTGACCGCCGCAGGTTCCGGGGTCTCTCTTCTGGGGTTGGATCAGGACGAGGAAATTATAGAGATCGCAAAAAAAAGATTGAAGCCGTTTGAAAGTAAAGTCCGCATCGTCCATGCCAATTTTTCAGAAATTCTGGAGATTGTGAAAGAAGAGAATTTGTTGGGAGTGGACGGAGTCCTGGCAGATTTGGGTGTGTCGAGTCTGCAGTTTGATCGTGCCGAGCGGGGTTTCAGTTTCAGCAAAGAGGGCCCGCTCGATATGCGTATGAATCCCAAAGAGGGAGAAACGGTTTTGGAAAAATTGGAACAGACCAACGAAATGGAATTGACCCGCGTTTTAAAAGAATATGGTGAAGAGCGTCTGGCCGCAAAAATTGCGAGGGCTCTTCTGGAGAAAATGAAAAGGGGAGAGCTTCAGACCACAAAGGATATCGAAGAAACAGTTTGGCTGGCCTATCCACCCAGCCAGCGTCACAAGGGGATTCATCCGGCAACGCGCACCTTTCAGGCCTTGCGCATCTGGGTGAACGGAGAACTGGAAGCTTTGAAAAAATTTTTGAAATCGGCCCCCTCTGTTTTGAAAGAGGGCGGGCGTCTGGTGGTCATCAGTTATCATTCGCTTGAAGACAGATTGGTGAAGCACACCTTTCGCGATCTTTCAAAAGGGGACGAGTCTTTCAGGGTGCTGACAAAAAAGCCGGTGACACCTTCTGTTGAAGAGGTGGAAAAAAATCCGAGATCCCGTTCCGCAAAACTGCGGGCACTGGAAAGGTTGCATTAATGTCGAAGAAAATTTTTCTGGTTCTTATTTTTTTGAGTCTGGCCCTTTTGTTTGCCGGGTCGCGCATCAAGGTGGTGCAGTTGGGATATGAAGTTTCTCGATTGAAAAGTGGGGCCGCAGAAATGGTGCGAAACAACAGCCTGCTTAAATCGAAGGCGGCAGAAATGCAGTCGACGGGCAAGCTGGCCGAATGGGCTTTGAAATTGGAAATGACAACGCCGGCGGCATCGCAGGTTCTTTTCATAAAGGAGTGAAAATGGCCGCGCGTTTTACCAATCCGGCGTTTGCAAGAGAGTCAAACGACAGGAGACGACTCAAGGTTTTTTATCTGGTGATGTGGATCGGCTACATGGTGATTGTGATGAGGGGAGTGACGCTGATGCTGCAGGACAATAAAAAATTGGGAAAGATCGCGATGAGGCAATATCGCGCGGCCATCCAGCAGGCGACCGACAGAAGCCGCATTCTGGATAGCCGTGGTCAGGAACTGGCAATCAGTATTCCGGCATGGTCTCTCTACGCGGACCCCAAGGAGATCGCCAATCCCCAGGTGGTGGCCTCTCTTCTTTCGGGGCCGCTCGGAATTTCCAAGGAAACTCTCCACGAAAAATTAAAAGAGCGACGCCGGTTTGTCTGGCTTAAACGACGTCTCGATCAGGCCTCCATGGACAAGGTCCGCCAGCTGGATGTTGGCGGAATCTATAGCATCAAAGAAAATATGCGTGCCTATCCGCACGGATCTCTGGCCGGTTCCGTTTTGGGAGCGGTCGGTGTTGATTCGCAGCCGCTGGGCGGCATCGAGATGACCTATGATCCCTATCTGATGATTACTTCCCAGTCGGGAGCCTATCTTAAAGATGCGAGGGGCCAGATCTATGTTACCTCCAGCCCTGTCGATGCCGCGATAAGCCAGGACAAGGGTGATGTCCATCTGACGATCGACAAAAATCTCCAGTATTTTGCAGAAGAATCTTTGGGTAAAGCGGTGCAGAAACACAATGCAAAGGGGGGAACGGCGCTGGTGATGGACCCTGCCACCGGTGCTATTCTGGCCATGGCCCTTGAACCCTCTTTCAATCCCGGTCATCTGGAAAATGTCGATATGGCGGCATTAAGAAATCGCTCCATCACCGATGTCTATGAACCGGGTTCCACTTTCAAGGTTATTACTGCCGCCGCGGCGCTGGAAAGCAAGTCTGTTGCTCTCACCGACAAATTCAATTGCGAAAAAGGTTCCCTCCAGATTGATAACCATGTCATCCATGATCACCTGCCCTATGATGTGCTGACGTTAAGCGAGATCATTAAAGTGTCGAGTAATATTGGCATCTACAAAGTGGAACAGCGTGTTGGCAAACAAAAATTTTATGAAACGATTCGCGGATTTGGTTTTGGTTCCAAAACGGGAATCGATTTTCCAGGTGAAGTCAGCGGACTCGTTCGCCCTGTTGAAAAGTGGCGGGCAATTGAAGCGGCGACAACCTCCTTTGGCCAGGGGATTGGCGTGACGGCATTGCAGTTGTTGTCCGCTTTTGGAACCATCGCCAACGGCGGCGTTCGCATGCGACCCCATCTTGTGGAAAAAGTGGTGGGCCGTGATGGAAAAATGATTTATCAGGCCGATCATGCCGTTTTGAACCAGCCTGTTTCTCCAGCGACGTCGCGGATTTTGACCGAGATTCTGGAAGGGGTTGTTGGCCCCGGGGGGACCGCTACTGCCGCGGCGATTGCAGAATATCCCGTGGCAGGAAAAACGGGAACGGCACAAAAAGTCGATTCCCGTCAGGGGGGATATGTGAAGGGAAAATTTGTCGCCTCCTTTATCGGTTATGCTCCCGCAAATAATCCGAGACTTGTGGTGCTGGTTCTTCTTGATGAACCACAAGGGTCCTACTATGGCGGTGTTGTTGCGGCGCCGGCGTTTCGCGAGATCATGCTGCAATCTCTGCATTATCTCGGCGTGCAACCCCAGGGAAAAGATGCGCCGATCATTGCCGCCAGAACGCCGGAACAGAGAGAGTCTCCGGCTCCACCCTCCGAGATGACGAGAGAGGGAAATTTTTTCAAGGTTCCCGATTTTCAAGGTGTCTCTTTAAGGCAGGTGCTCAAATCAGCTGGTGAGTTCCCCGTGGAGATGGAATTCAAGGGACGGGGTGAAGCTGTCTCCCAAAGGCCGCAAGCCGGGTCTTTGGTGACGGCGGGTAGCAAAATTTATGTGGAATTTCAGCCATTATACTAAAAAATTATGGGTTTCATGGGGCTGGCAACGAAGATCGGATCGAATATGAAACTGGGATTTCTATTGCAAAGTTTGAAGAGGCTTCAATTTTCGGGTGATGAATCGCTCAACATCACCGATCTGGCCTATCACACCGATCAGGTTCGGCCGGGGAGTTGTTTCGTTGCGGTGCGTGGGTTTCAATCCGATGGACATCAATATGTGATGGAAGCCATTGCCAAGGGAGCCAGGGCGGTGGTGCTTGAAAGAGATATTTCCGTTCCCTCGCATGTTTCCAAAATCATGGTGGAAGACAGCAGAGATTGTCTGGCCCGGCTCTCCACACTTCTCTTCGGAGACCCGACAAAAAATTTGAGACTGGTGGGAATCACAGGAACCAACGGCAAGACGACAACGGCGTGGCTTCTGGATGCCATCTGGCAGGCGGGCGGTTTGAAAACGGGACTCATCAGCACAGTGGCGTATCGCTTTGGTGGACAGTTGAAAGCGGCGGAAAGAACCACACCGGAATCCTACGATCTTCAGAAAATGTTTCGCAGTATGGTCGACGACAGAGTCACTGATTGTGTGATGGAGGTGACTTCCCACGCGCTCGATCTCAAAAGGGTGGTCGGTTGCCATTTTGACGGCACCATATTCACGAACCTCACGCAGGATCATCTCGATTATCACAAAGATATGGAGAGTTATTTTGCCTGCAAGGCGAAACTTTTTCGCGAGAGATTGGTCGTGAGTGAAAAAAAATCGCTTTGGGCTGTTTTGAACTGGGATGATTTTCATGGCAGAACGCTTGCCGGCGGTCTTCCGGCAAAAGTGTGGCGCTTCAGTTTGAAAGAGAAAGCCGATGTTTCGATGAAGTTGATGAAGACCGGCTGGCACGGGATCAAAATGGATGTGATGACGCCGCAAGGCGTCTTGAATATCTCTTCGCCCCTGATCGGCAATTTCAACGCCGAAAATATTTTGGCCGCAGTTTCAGCGGCGCTGGCGATGGAAATTCCGACAGAACAGATTTTGGCGGGCGTTGCCTCTTTCAGCGGCGTTCCGGGGCGTCTTGAAAAAATTCCCAACAAAAAGGGAATCGAAGTTTTTGTCGACTATGCCCACACACCGGCGGCCCTCGAAAATGTTTTAAAAACCCTGCAATATTTGAACCCCAAACGGATCATCACCGTGTTTGGCTGTGGCGGCAATCGCGACCGGGTGAAGAGACCTCTCATGGCCAAGGCGGTGGAAAAATTGAGCGATGTGATGATCGTCACCTCCGACAACCCGCGCAATGAAAAACCCGAAGACATTATTGACGATGTGGTGCGAGGTCTGGGAAACAACGAAGATTTCTATCAAATTGTCGATCGTAAAGAGGCGATTGCCAAGGCGCTGGAAATGGCGGAGCCGGGAGATTGCGTGCTGATCGCAGGCAAAGGGCACGAGACCTATCAGGAGATAGCGGGGGTCAAGCATCCTT
>JAUSII010000003.1 GCA_030648035.1 Deltaproteobacteria bacterium
CCTGTCGGAGGCAATTTTACATCCGGGGTCCAAAAACAAAATTGCCGAGACCGGAGCACCCATTTTGGGTTCGACCCAAAATGAGGTGCGTCCCCGAATACCCTTTTTTCACCGCTTCCGATTTTTGTCGGTGTCTGTTTAAGAAACATGCTATCTATTGTTGACTTCATTGAGAGCAATTTCTATTATCCGCTCCACTTTGAATCTACATTTCAAATTCTTCTCCCGAACTTTTTTTCTTCTGCTGATTTCGTCTCTTTTTCTTCAGACCAGTGCCGAAGCCCGCTATCCCAGCAACAACATCATGTATGTCCGTCCCTCTTTGGACGGCAATCGCTATCTCGTCACTGATCAATCCCAGGGTTTGTATCAGTGGGGTTATAACCTGGGTGTGAATTTCAATTATGCTTTTGAACCGGCAGAGGTTGTTCCCGATACCGGCGGCGGCAGGGTGGCGGGTGTGGTGGATGATCTGCTGGTGGCCGATATTACCGGTGCTGTCGGTATCACCGATTGGCTCAACGTCGGTGTCGATGTGCCGGTGGCGATGTATGAAACTTTTTTTAATTTCGTCAATCCCGACGGTTCCCAATGCAATCTGACAACGGCTTGTCCCAAACAGACCAAAACGCATCTTGGGGATATTTTTCTCGGTGCCAAAGTGAGGCTTCTCGATTCTGATCGCCGCGCAGTGGGTCTGGCTGTGCAACCTTTCATGCTATTTCCGACCGGGAGTGGTTATTACATGAGCGGATTTGGACAATTTTCCGGAGGCGCCAAATTGATATTCGACGCCAACATCAAAAGAAAAGTCTATTTCGCCCTCAATGCCGGCTATCAGATGCTAAAAGAGGTTCGTTATGCCCCCGACACGGCCAATGCAAAAATCAACGACCTGATTCTCCTCTCGGCGGCGACCAGTGTCCCTTTCGGAAAAAATTTCACCACCTTCGCCGAAGTTTACGGACAGACACTGGCGGAGAGTCCGTTCAAACATCAGATTCAGTCTCCCTTCGAAATGATGGGAGGTTTGCGGTTTTCTCCAGGTTTTATCAAACGATGGTCTTTTGCACTCGCGGGCGGAGCCGGTTTGGACAAGGGCTTTGGCACTCCCGCATGGCGCGCATGGACGCAGGTCTCGTACAGAAAGAGCAAAGTGGTTGAGCTGGGTGGGGAAGAAGCACCGCCCGTTTCCATCGAAGCACCATATGAAGAAAAGATTATCATCACCCAAAAAATTCATTTCGAGTTTGCCCGCTGGAATATTCGCCCCGTATCCTATCCCATTCTGGACGACGTGGTGGAGGTGTTGAAAGCAAATCCCGATATCAGGCAGGTGCGCATCGAAGGACACACCGATTGGATCGGGTCAGAGGCCTACAACATGAAGTTGTCCAATCAACGGGCTGATTCGGTCCGGAATTATCTCATCAGCAAAGGCATCGCCCCCAGCCGTCTCGTGGCTCAAGGGTTCGGCAAAGGTCATCCCATTGCCGACAACAACACCGAAGAAGGCCGCGCCAAAAACCGCCGCACAGAGTTCGTCGTCATCGAAGGCGAATAAATTCTTCTCTGTAATACACCGACAAAATCTGAAAACTGGGAAAAGATTGTATGATGCACGGGCAATTGTGGTGCGGCAAAAAGTGTTTCTCAGGGACGTGGGTTGTTTTGGGGAGTTCCCCAAAACACCCACTCGACTCTCGCCCGCCAAAGTTTTAATAGCCCCCAAAAGGTTTTGGCGGGCTCCGAGACGCCCTGAGAAACACTTTTTGCCGCGCCACAATTGCGCATGTAACTGCCGCTTTTTTCCGCCTCCGGATTTTGAGCGCGCATTTTTTCGAACTGGATAATTTTAAATTTAAAATACATGACAAAAATCTGGGAGCGAAAAATGTGATGTGCAACGACTGCGCAGGCCCGCCAATCCCCTCGGGGGATTTTATATTTGGCGGGCCGAGGAACTAATGAGGCTTGGGGGCCTCCCCAAGCCGAATGGGGAGTTGCGCATCACATTTTTTGCTCCCAGATTTTGCCCGCGCTTTTTAAGACGCAACTTTTTTGAATGATCTCCGATAATATATTTATGATCTCGGAACCTTTATCTATCGGATTGGCCTCTATCACTACAGGCATCGTCTCCAGCGAGACAGCCAATGCCACTGTGGCAGGAGCACAGACTGCCAGCGTTCCGTTGGATGTCTATATTCCTCCTGCAAATGGGGCCTTGAGTAGAGTGGACCTGTCTCACTCCATGCTGGCAAAGTTGCATTCGGGATGGACGCTGCAGCAAAAAGCCTTTGTGGCGAAACATTTTTCAA
The DNA here is from genome assembly GCA_030648035.1 of Deltaproteobacteria bacterium. GTDB lineage: Bacteria > UBA10199 > UBA10199 > SPLOWO2-01-44-7 > SPLOWO2-01-44-7 > JAUSII01. The sequence continues at coordinate 2,322 of JAUSII010000003.1, forward strand.
GCCCCTTTTTCAGAAAGACCCTTTTGTCGCTGACCTACAAGGTGCATCGTGAAAAAATTTCCGCCGATCAATTATCCCATGTGGTTCACCAGGCCATGGTGTGGGGCAAGCTGTTGACAGACCGGTATGAGGGGTCCGATCTGATCGACAAAGCCTTTCATTTTTGCTGGCCAAATCTTGGACAGAATAATTCGAAGTCCACTTTTTATGAAGTGGAGGTGGCGAGATTGATTTTGGAAAATCCCGATGTGGTGGAAGTTCTTCCCGTTCCCCCAGGCAATACTCCGACACCTGATTATCGCATCACCGCTGTGAACCCCGATGGTTCGAGACGCGTTTTTTTTGCCGAAGTAAAAATGGTGGCGTCCAAAAAGACCGATTCTCCGGCAATTCGTCATGCCTTGATGGAGCGTTACACAGAACTTTTGTCCCAGCTGAATCGCTATCCAGAAAGTGTAGGCATTGCCGAAAACAGGGCTTATATGGCTCTGATTCTTCCTGAAGTAAGAAATCAAAAACAACAGAGAGAAGTGGAAAGAATCTGCAGGAGATGGGCTGAAAACCGTATAAAACTTGGAGATCCCGTTGGCATGATCCATCTGGATATCTATACTTCCAGCTTGCGAAAAGTTCTCACGATAGAGGTCTCAAAAGAAGACATTGCCTGAATATAAATTCCTTTATTTACAGTTAATTACAGTCAAATCACTCAAGTTGAAGCAACTTTGGGGGGCCGGGCAACCGATAATCCTTTAGAGGAGAAGTCTGCTTATGGCTCTGCCTGTTAACAAACTGCTCGCCAATGTTCTGGCAAGGATTCCGGATGAGTCAGGGTGGGAGGAAGAGAGTGATGACAAAGTTTGCGTTGAGGCTTCGACAGAACCCTACTATTTGTCGTGTGGCGAAGATCAATCGCATGAGGCAAAAGATCGCGCACCAGCGACAAACCATGCGGCGAGAATCCATGGCAAAAGTTCAGCGGTCTGTTCCACCAAGGCGCATGCCGAGGCCCGGCTTGAGGCCAAACAAAAATTTTCCGAACTTTTTTTTGATAGCTTCTCTAGCACAAAGGATCTCTTGGCTACAAACCCGGAGAAATTGCTCGAACTCTTCCGCTATTTTGACCGCGACGAACTGAAGGCGCTGGCCCAGTCGAGGATAAAAAGCGAAGAAGACATAGACGCGCTCATTACAGGGGTGGATGTCCTTTACAGGGTCAAGGAATTATCTCCCACAGGAGAAGACTGGATCCTTTTTCTTGATAGAGAAACTCCCTGCAATACATTGCTGAAAGAATACAGCAAAGATCTTTTGTCTCTCATAAACCAGATGGGCCCGCAGTATTTCAGGTTGAAAAACATTTTGAATCAAGAATATCCTTTTTGGCAGCCCGACAGAGAGACAGGCGCACGGCGCGCAAGAAGCTTCTTCGATGCTATCAAAGGAGTCCAGTCGCCGGAAGAGATCACAAGATGCGCCGCCCTCTTTCTGAATCATTTTCTGACACCAGAGGAAGCGGCCGAAATACTAAACGGAAGAGGGGCCCATGATACCACAGAAGGCCCCATGAGTGAGGTGCCTCGGCAAGACTCTTCAGTGGAGGCGTCGAATGCCATCGGTGAAATATTTAAAAAAGACATGTGGCGTTATTATAATTGGATCGAGCTCGTGCCAGCGGAGTTTTGGGCCCTGATCGAATCTGCCCCGGAGCGCGTCCTTGAACTCGTGAGAGCATTCAATCCGGAGGATATTAAGGCACTGACAAACAGGATAAAAGATCGGGATGACCTTGAAACCATACTGGCGAATAGGGATCTGATTCTCGACATCAAATGCGAACATTTCACGGAATATGCTCTCAAGCAGGATTCCAGGGCCCCGGAGGATTGGTATCGATATCTGGCAAACTTTCCCGCCAATGTCGTCCTCACAAAATATAGAGATGACTTTCTCAAATTATTTGAACACATCGGCGGCAAGATCATAGAGATTGATCTGGACATTGAAAAGAGGGAAGAAGATGCTTCAAAAATATCCTTTTTCTTCAAGCTCGCAAATGCCGTAAACTATGAACTTGAAGGGGAGATCAAATACCTCGCCTTGTTGATAAAGGATAGCACACTCGGAATCGACGATCTGCAGAAGATCTATTTCCATGCCGAGCGATGGGCGAAAAAATTCAACAACACGAATCCGGTCTGCTCCATTCCATATAAATGGCGGTTGTCTCATCCTCAACTTTACGCAACACTCTCCAACATCGGCTCCAACATCGGCTCGGATGATCGCACCAAGGCCGTTGTAACCAGGAGTCTATTCAACAGAATTTTACAAACTTTCAGTCAAATGTACCAAGCCAAGAACGTTGACACAGTATTAAAATTCATCGATGCAAGTCTCGACGGGGTTAATTTTTGCAGTGCTGATGAGGGTCCAACTATTGATCACCAAAATCAGTATTTCAAATCTCTTGAATCCTTTCTGAATCGAGTGCCGAAAAAATTTGCTTCGGATTCGGATAATGCAGATGTAGCCGCCGACCTTGTCCGGAGAGTGGGCTTGCAACATGCGGGGAGCATTCTTCAGTCAATTCTACGATTGCCTGACACCTCCTTCGTTGATGTCTATCTACGCAATGTCGATGGCCACACCAACACATCGCCAGAGTACATACCGTATCTGGAGTCCATTGGTTGTCCGGAGAGTGTCTTTAAAAAATTGATCAAGAAGCGCGATATAGAACTTGAAGACCTTTTCACCGACTATCGCACAGGCGAAGACTTCAGCGATATAAGCCTCTCCAGACGAGACACGTATGCCATGCTTGCAAGGACTCTTGCGGCCGCCGGCCATTCTCGTAAATTCGATCAATTTGTGCGGGAAGCCAAATTCGAACGTCTTGAAAAGGAGCTTGCGGGCAAAAATTTTCTTGAAAAGATTGGAGTTCTCAAAGAATTTTCAGAGGCGATAGACCCCAAAATTTGGGAAGTGCTTAGAAACAGATTCCTCGCCAAAGAGATGTCAAAACCGGGCGGGCTTCGCGGTATTCTCAAAAGTTGGCACAACGCGAAGAGCGATATGATAGATGTCACGAAGAACAATATCGCCAATATCAACAATCTGTTGACACTCCTTGGCGATATCAAAGAATGGCCGGGCGGTTCAGACTTAAACGCAGAACTGGCCCATGTATTTTCCAACTACATCTCCCAAAAGGATAACGATCAAGCGATCACATGGCTCGCAAACGCGCTCGACGTGGAAGAAATGGATACGAACGGAATAAAACAGATGGGGACGCTCGCCAGCTACATAGAGCTTCAATCCATTATGGAGAGGCTCTTTAACAAGCCCGGCGCCAGATACCTTGGCAATAAATTTAAAGAGATAGACCTGCTTCGTGTGTTCAGCGACGGAACATCCAACGATATGACTCTCGACCTTAAAAAACTGGAACAGTTCAGGCGGGACATCAACACGAGAGATAAAAAATTGGGAGACCAGTTTGTGGAGAGGGTGGGGACTTCGTTTCTGGAATCGCACACTGCCACCCTCGACAATATCACCGATCTGTTAAAGTTCGCACGCGCGTGGTCCATGGCAAATATCTCCGGCGTTGAAAGGGATGTTCTCGGATTATACGAGGGGTTCAGCCAGTTCGCCTTCGACGCGGCGGCCGATTTCATC